>DASUFM010000127.1:0-6056 GCA_036274535.1 Blastocatellia bacterium | reverse complement strand
CGAAACGGCCCTGGTCTTGATAGGCGATGCCCATACCAGTCAAGGCGCGCGCCATCTTATTTTTGTCCTGCATCGCTTCGGCGAGCCTGAGGCTCTTTTGCAGGTATTCCAGGCCCGATTCATAGGCGCCCTGGTATACATAAGCAAGCCCGATATTGTGCGACGCCTCGGCGAGAACTTGCCGGTCGTCGACTTTTTCCGCCACGCTCCACGCGATCTGAAAAATATCGATCGCCTTCGGGTAAAGACTTCGTATGGCATAGCGGATGCCCAGAATGTTCAACGCGCGGCTCAATTCCGGCGACCACAGATCTTTCTCCTCAGCCAGAAGCGCATCTCGCTCATTTTTAGTCGCTGCCGCCGCGAGCGTCACGGCCAGATTCTCGAATGCGGATTCGTCCCGCCATACATGCCAGGCGCCATTTTCTCTGACGCATTCCAGGAACCGTTTGCGCAATCCGACTCCGGCGGCAGAGACGCCAATTTTAGACGCTACCGCGTCGACCTCGACTTCCACGCGCAACCTCGCCTTCTCGCCCTCGATCGCCACTTTGAGGACCACGGGGTTTTTCATCTCGATCTTGTCGTAATCCGCGAAGAGTTTTTCAATCGCCTGTTTGCGCGACTCAAGATCGGGCGACCGCTTGCTCCATAAGCTTATCAGTCCGTCGAGATCTTTCGAGGCGTATAGCGCAAAATATTTTTCCATCACGGCGCGTACGGCGGATTCATCGGACGCTTGTGGCGAACCCTGAATCAAAGCGGGCGCTTTTGAATCTGGCGCCGATGACTGGAACGGCGCCGGTACGGAGTGAAAAAAGCTCAGGAACAAAGCCAGCAGGCTCAAAGATGCGCGGAACGCTAGCGACATAAAACCCCCTCACTTCCGATTGTCAGGGGCTTGTGCGGCGATTGTCAAAAAAAAATCGTGGGGCGGTAATATTCAGCGTAATTCAACAACTTTACTGGGCGAGTTCACAATACTGAATTCTATTTGCGGAGTAGATCCCCCGACTCCAGCCGCTCCCGGAGCTGGAGTCTACTCCGCCTTGTTTAAAAATCAGAATATCATTGCGCCATCATGGTAAAGCCTTGATCCTGACGTTCCGAAACTCTACCAGCGAGCCGTGACCGAGAAACCCGATGTGGCCCGACTTGTTCTTCAGCCCCGGGTGTTTTTTGAGCGTGGCTTCTTCGCGCACATTACTGAGATCGGCGTCCAGGATGATCACGCCGTTAAGCGTCACTCGAATGTGATTCCCCTGGGCCAGGATCTCTTCTTCATTCCATTCGCCGGCGGGTTTCAGGAATCCCGTGCGCGCCGGGATCACGTCGTAAACTGAGCCGTGATGCTGCTCGGATTTGATCTTGCCTTTGTATTTCTCGTGTCCGTCATCCAGGATCTGAATTTCCATTCCTACATAAGCCGCGTCGCCTTCGAGCGGAGTGCGAACGCCAACGCCATTGTTGCCGCCGGGCTCGGTCTTGAATTCAAAACGGAAAACGAAGTTTGAATATTCCTTTTCCGTCAGGAGGTTCCCACCGCCGTCCAAGGGGCAGATCAGGACGCCGTCTTTTACGATGTAGCCCGGTCCGTGACCTCGCACGAGCTTCCATCCATTCAGGTCCTTGCCGTTGAACAAGGCGGTGAAGCCTTTTTCGTCAGGTTTGGGCTTTGCGTCCTGCGCTCTCGCCCCAACTGTGAACGTTAACAGACAAGCTACTGTAAGCAGGATAAATGATTTCATCGTTATTTTCCTCGGAAAAACCACGAAGAAACGAAGAACACGGAGGACGAAAAAAGAAATCTTCGTGTTCTTCGTTTCTTCGTGGTTGATATTCATTATTTCAGGGCGTCGCAACGCGACAGATTTAACTCTCAGGTCCGGTTTTATAATTCGCCGCGCCTTCGCATTTCAGCGATATGGCGCGCGCTGCGAACGGCCAGCGCCGCGATTGTCAGAGTCGGGTTCTTTTCGGAAAAAGTCGTGAAGCAACTGCCGTCAACCACAAACAGGTTCTTGATCTCGTGCGACTGGCAGTAAGAATTGACTACTGAAGTCTTGGAGCTTTTGCCCATGCGGCAGGTCCCGACTTCGTGGCTGGCGAAACCGCCGGGGCGCTCATCACGGTTGATCACCGTTTCTACACCGCATGCGTCCAGGACCTCCATGACGCTCTCGCGCATGTCCCGAAATAGCTTCAGATCGTTCTCTCCCCATTTGAATTGAACGATCGGGATCGGGACGCCGAATTTGTCGACTTTTTTCGGATCGACGGTGACGCGGTTTTCCGCGCGATGCTCGACCTTGCCCCATGCCCCGATCTGAAACATCGCCGGCTGCAATTCGCGCACGCGCTTTTTGTAAGCCGGGCCGAATCCATCGATGGATTTAGCATGGTGTGGCCATCGCCACGTAGTGTAATTCATCTGCATTCCCCATCCGCCCACGTAATCGCGCGCGCCGCGCCGCTGATTGAACCGTGGGATGTAGGCGTGATCGGTCATGCCGTCGCCCGCGAATGTGTCTTTGCCGAGCAGTTCCCTGAGGTAGCCGATGGCGCCGGCGGTGATGTGGCCGCCCAGGTGTCGCCCGACCAGGTCGTTCGAATTGGCCAGCCCGTTCGGATATTTATCGCATGCGGAGTTGAGCAGCAGTCGCGGCGATTCGATCGCCGCGCAGCAGACGACGACGACCCGCGCGTAAATCTCTTCCTCCCGGCCCGTGGCGCGGTCAACGACCGAAACGCCTGAAACAAGGCCTTCCTTGTCCACGAGGATTTTGCGGACTGGAGAGTTCAATCGCAGCGTCAGCTTGCCCGTCGCCATCGCTTCGGGGATGACGGTGACGTCGCTCGACCAGACGGCCCGCACGTCGCACACGTCCATGCAATGGCCGCAGTAATGACAGCCCCCCCTGCCGACCGGGGTTTTTTGGGCTTTCAATAAGACCGCTTTTCGAACCGGAATCAGCTTGATCCCGATCTTCGACAGTTTTTTTTGCGCGATAGTTTCGGAACAGCGCAGTCGCGGCGAGTGGGCCACAAAATCGCCGTCGGGCAGTTCGGGCAACCCTTCACTCGTGCCGAAGACATGCATCCGCCGCTCGGCGAAACTGTAAAACGGCGCAATCTCTTCGTAGCTGAGGGGCCAGTCTTCTTCAACGCCATGCAGCGAACGCTCGCGGAAATCATCAGCCGAAAACCGCAGGCAGACAGCGTTCCAGTGAAACGTGCGCCCGCCGAGTGTGCGGATGCGGTCAACGCCGACGCGGTCGCCGCGATACTCGATCGCATTCCCAATGTCGTCTCCGTAAAGCGAGGCCTGTTTGAAAAACCCGAAACCTCGCTTCGGCAGATCGTAAGGCCAGTCGTGAATATAAAGATCTTCGAGCCGGCCTTTGTCTCCGGCCTCGATCAGAATGGTGTCCGCGCCGGCTTCGGTCAGTTCCTTGACCATAAATCCGCCGGCGGCGCCGGAGCCGATGACGCACACGTCGTAGATTTTCTTTTTAGCTATTTGCATGCGAGTTTTGTTCGCAATTATGGTAAGCAATCGGCTTCGCGCTTTCGGTTTTACTTTTGTTGGATAAAAACGTAGACGCCTTTTTTGTTCGATGTCACTATGTCCGGCAGCCTGTCGCGATTGACGTCGGCGACGACGAATTGCGTGCCAACTCCGGAATCATTGTCAATCTCGTGTTTGATCCATCTGATCTGGCGGCCTTCGCGTTTAAGTTCGAACCAGACGACCACAGCCGGAGCGTCTGGGTTTATGTCGCCCGTCGGCCCATGCGCCCAGAAGCGTTTGCCGGTGACAATGTCTTTCAGCCCGTCGCCATTGATGTCCGCCAGTTCGAGCGAATGTGACTGTGAGAAACTATCGTCAATTTTACGCGTGACGAACTTCCCGTCCGGCTGCTGTTCGTGCAGCCAGACGCCGATTCCATGCGCCGAACTGCTGATCACGTCGTTGCGACCGTCGCCGTTAACGTCGTAAACATGCATCTGCGCGCACTCGGCGCCCAGATCGGCCGGGACGAATTTCCAGTTTGATTGTCGAGGGTCGGCCGGCGCTTCCCAGTAACCCGTGCGGATAACCACGTCGTTACGCCTGTCGCCGTTGACGTCGCCGACGCCGAGGCCATGCGAGTATCGGAAAACGCCGCCGTCTTTCGCCTGTTCCTTCGCGAACTTTTCGCTGATCGGATGAGCCGTGAATTCGGCGTTGGCGTCCTTGCCCGGTTCGTACCAGGCCATCTGCGTATCGTCGAAGGAAAAGACCAGCGACGGACCCCCGCCTGCGCCCGACAGCGTCGCGAACGCCGGGCTTTCGTTGCAGGCGTTGCGGAACAGCGTGTGTTCCGCCCAAGGCCGATTTTTGCCTTTCGGGTTCTCGTTCCAGACGACGCGATGTGTGCCGGGCATATCGATGCGAATCTGGTCCGGCCATCCGTCGCCGTTGATGTCGGCGGCGAAGTTGACGAAGCTGTTGCTGTAACCTTTCGCCGCGTCGAATTGTTTGACCGGTTGAATTTCGCGCGGCGTCCAGGCCGGCGCTTCGTACCACAGATTACCCGCGATCACGTCTGCCTTGCCGTCGCGGTTGACGTCGGCGACCGCAACGCCTTCCGAGCGGAATTCACGGTCCAGCGTTATCTTACTGAACCGAACCTCTCTCGGAGGTTTTTGTGATCCTGTGCCGGCGTCGAGCTTTTGCGCCGCCGGCATAGCCGCCAGGGCGAAGCCGATTGACAGAGCACAATAAATATGACGACGTATGGGAGCCTTGTTCATTGGTCTTTCTCCGTAAATAATTCATCTTGTGAGTTTGCCATGAACATTTACAGCCTTTATGGTTGTCACGCAAGCTTTCATGAGAGAAGATCCCTATATGAAAAAAATCATCTTGATCCTTTCGCTCGCATTCTCCTTATTTCTACCCGCGACGGCCGATCCACAGGACGACCCGCAGTGGCGCGCGTGGAATCAACCGGTCAAGCCTTACCGCATTATCGGCAATGTCTGGTACGTCGGCGCCTCAGGCGTCACGTCGTTTCTAATCACCACGTCGAATGGACACATCCTGCTCGACAGCGGACTTGCTGAGACCGTGCCACAGATT
The DNA here is from genome assembly GCA_036274535.1 of Blastocatellia bacterium. Taxonomy (GTDB): domain Bacteria; phylum Acidobacteriota; class Blastocatellia; order RBC074; family RBC074; genus JAJVID01. The sequence goes on along the minus strand of DASUFM010000127.1, from coordinate 931 downwards.
AAGCAAAACGTAGCGCAACTCGGCTTCAAACTGGCCGACGTCAAAATCCTGATCAACAGTCATGCGCATCAGGATCACGCGGGCGGCCTGGCGGAATTGAAGGAATTGACCGGCGCGAAGCTGATGGCCACCGAGGCCGACGCCGCGTTGCTGGAGCGTGGCGGCAAAGACGATTTTCAATGGGGAGACAAATACGCCTATAAGCCGGTCAAAGCCGACCGCGTGTTGCGCGACGGAGATCAGGTCGAACTCGGCGAAGCCCGCTTGACCGCGCTCCTGACGCCCGGCCATACCAAAGGCAGCACGACGTGGACGATGAAAGTGAACGAAGAGGGCAGGCAATACGACGTGGTCTTCGCAACCAGCGTCTCGGCGCCCGGATACGATCTCGTGAATAACGATAAATATCCGAACATCGTTGACGATTACAGGCGAACTTTTCAGATTTTGAAATCGCTGCCTTGCGACGTCTCCCTCGGCGCGCACGCGGAGTTCTTTTCGATGAAGGAGAAGATGGCGCGAATGGAGAAGGGAACGAAACCGAATCCCTTCATTGACCCCGCCGGCTATCGCGAATATGTGGCTAATGGAGAGAAGGAATTCCAGAAGATACTGGAAGAACAGACGCAGAAGAAAAGCGCGGGACAATGAAAATGCGCCGAATCAGTACCGCGAGCGGTAGCGAGCGGAGCCAGGATGTAAAGCGCGCTCGCTACCGCTCGCGGTACTGATCCGCCGTCGGCGTGAAATATAGAAAGAGCAAACTAGTCGCCCAGATGAAGCCGGCAAGCGCCTTACCGTAAAACGGCGCGAACGCGCCGGTGATGATCAATGTCGCCGTAACCAGTCCGGCAATGCGCCATTTCTGAGCGCGCGTCAGCCCCCGCTTTTCGCTGAAAGCCAGAATATAGGGACTCAAGGCCGGATGGGT
>DASUFM010000126.1:0-4509 GCA_036274535.1 Blastocatellia bacterium | reverse complement strand
CGCTTCCTCCGTGTCTCCGTGTCTCCGTGGCAAATTCTCCCACCCCCGTTACTGAGAAGTTTTCACGTAGCATCTCAGGACTTCCGCGACGCTCCATGCCTGGGATATACAGCCGCGCGGCGAGTAGTGGCTTTCGGCGTCGAAGATCTCGCTGATCGAACCGACACAGGCTTCGCTGAGGTGCGCCTCGAAGCCGTCGAGGAACTCCCGCGCGCGCTTGTACTGGTCAGGATATACTTTGAGCCAGGCGTCGATGAACGGCCCGATCAGCCATGCCCAGACTGTTCCCTGGTGATACGCCGCGTCGCGCGCCCGCAGGTCGCCGTCGTATGTCGGCTTGTAGTCGGGATGGCCGGGCGCGAGCGAGCGCAGCCCGACCGGAGTCAACAACCGATCAGTGGCGACGTCGAGCACAGGTTTCCATTTGTCTTCGTCAAGGACCGGGTATTTGAGCGAGAAAGACAGCAACTGGTTCGGGCGGCATGCAGAGTCGTCTCCGCCCTCGCCGTCGACCACGTCGAAAAGATAGCCTCCCTCCGCGTACCAGAAACGTTGATTGAAAGACTGCCGAACCTGTTCCGCGCGATCTACCAGCGATTTCGCCTCCTGTTCATTCGCGGGGCCAGCCTCGACCAGCCATTCGGCGAGCAACCGCAGCGCGTTGTACCAGAGCGCGTTGATTTCGACGGCCTTGCCGCGACGCGGCGTGACCACCCAATCGCCGACCTTCGCGTCCATCCAGGTGAGCTGGTAACCCGCCGCGCCCTGGCGCAACAGGCCGTCGCGCGGGTCGACGCCGATGCCGAAGCGCGTGCCCTGAATGTGATGGCTGACGATTTCGCGCAGGACCGGGAGGATCAGGCGCAGGGTTTCGTCGTCACTCGTCACATGCAAATAGCGGTCAAGGGCGTGAAAGAACCAGAGCGTGGCGTCAGCGGTATGATAGCGCCCCTCTCTTTCGCCTTCCGGAAACAGGTTCGGGATCAGGCCGTCGCGCACGTAATGCGCGAAGGTGCGAAGTATCCACCCGGCCTCGGCCAAACGCCCCGTTGCGAGCGTCAGCCCGTCCAGGCTGATCATGGTGTCGCGCCCCCAGTCGGTGAACCAGTGATAGCCGGCGATCACGGTGCGGACGTCATCGCCGGCGGCGCGCGCCCGCGCGGCCTCTTCGACGCGCCCCGCCGGGATGATGATGAACTGATCCGACGCCAGCGCCATTTCCGCGCCGAAACCGGTTTGCGCCGGCGGCATGGTCAGCGACAGCAACCTCTGGCGGCGCTCGATTTCGGCTGGCAGCGCGGCGTGCGGCGAGAGCGCGTAAATCGTCGGCCACGGTTCTGTCGAAGCGATCAGTGTGGCGTCCCGATCCGGCCACAGGACGACGCTGAAATAGCCGGGGCTCCACAGGACGCCCTGTGAGTCGTAACCGCGCCTCGCCTCTACGCGATAGAAGAAATCTTTGATGACGCCGCGGTCCAGAGTCAACGACGCGGCCTCGCCGAGCAACCGCATCCGCAACGGCGGGTACTCCTGCCCCCCTATGACCTCGTACTTGTCCTCTACGATCACCAGTGTGTAAGGATCCGGCGGAGGTTCACTCACCAGGCCTTCGTGCGGGCGGAAATGGAGCGCGGGCCGCAGTTCGATACGCGCCGGCCCCTGGCCGGAAATCAACTTGTAATTGATGTAAACCGTGTTCTGCATGTGAGGCATCACCACGCGCTTTTCAATCGTCACGCCGTGGACTTCATACCGCCAGACCGGCAGGCCCATCTCCAGGCGGAATTCGGACAGGATGTCCGCGCAGGACACCATCACCTCCTCGGGCCTGCGCTCTTCGCCGCAAAGCTGGCACGCCTCGCCGTCGGGCGCATGCAGCCGCTCGATCAAATGATTGAACATCATCGTGCGGCCGAGCGGCGCGGGCAGCGCGGCGATGAGCATTCCGTGAAAGCGCCGCGTCGCGATGCCCGCTACCGTGCCCGACGCATAGCCGCCGAGGCCGTTGGTGACGAGCCATTCCTTCCTGAGAAAATCCTCCGTCCCCCGCTTCCCGGGCCATTCGATTCTGCGGATCATTTCGTCCATCACATCTCCATATCGGCCGTTTGCTAACGCCCGCGGCGCCGCTTTCCTCTCCATTCGGCTTGTCTTTGCCGTCTGGCCTCCAGAATCTTCTCTTCCGACGCCGGCCCGGCGCCGAGCGCCATTGCGGCGTGACCTGGCAAAATCCAGTTCTCACCTGTGTCCAGCGCAGGCGCGCCCGATCCGCCGTATCGCGGGTCTTCGCTCGACCATAGAACCCGCCACTCCATTCTTTCCGGAGGCGCAAGCAGCGGCTCGGGGGCCGGAGTCAGATGCAGATCGATCCCGAGGTTAACGAGCAGCAGCCGGTCGTCATTGTCGGCGCCAAAGAACCGCAGGACGAAGGCCTCTTCGCCGAGAACCGCTCCGTCGACTCCGCCGGCCGGCGCATCCGGCCTGGCCGAATTGCCGAAGACGGGGTCTTCGCGCCGCAAACTCAGCAGATCGCGATGCATTTCGTAAATCGCCGAATGGCGCTCGCGTTCTGACAGATCGAGTTTCGATCGTTCAAAGGTTCGCTCGTCGCAGGGATTATCCAGAACGGCCCTGGCCTCGGGAGTCGCGAGGCTTGGGAATTGCGCCAGGAACTCCTCGCGTCCTTTTCGGACCAGCGGCCCCAGTTCCTCATTATGATCAGCAAAAAAGAGGAAAGGGCTGGACGCCGCGAATTCCTGCCCCTGGAAAAGCATCGGCATGCCCGGAGCGAGCAGCATGAGCCCCGTCATTGCGCGATAAAGTCCGGGGCTGGTCAATTGATGGCATCGCTCGCCATGCGCCGAATTCGCGATTTGATCGTGGTTCTGAATGAAGGTGACGAAGGCCGAGGGCGGAATCCCGAAACTGGACGTTCCGCGCGACCACCACTGCCACCTGTACCATTGCCCCTGGTAGAGGTAGCCGTATTTGACCGCCGAAATAAACTCCTGTGGCTTGCCTCGATAGTCGGTGTAATAGGCTTCGTTGCGCCCGGTCATCGCCACCATCGCGCTGTGATGGAAATCGTCGTTCCAGAGCGCGTCAATTCCATAGCCGCCCTGCTCCGGCGGCCGGATGAGAATCGTTTCCTGCGGCTCGTTTTCGGCGACGATGATGATCGAACGTCCACGGGCGGAGGATCGGGCGCGACTGGTAATGGCGGCCAGGATATGATCGCTGGACAGGTCGTAGATGTTCTGTGTCGCGTCCAATCGCAATCCGTCGAGATGAAATTCATCGATCCAGTAACCGGCGTTGGCGACGAAGTATTCGCGGACAGGGCCGCAGTTTTCTCCGTCGAAATTGATCGCTGCGCCCCAATCGGTCGTGTAGCGGTCGGTGAAGTAATCTTCGGCGAACTCCCGCAGGTAGTTTCCATCCGGCCCCAGATGGTTGTAGACGACGTCGAGAATCACCCCCAGACCGGCCGCATGCGCGCGATCGACGAAGCGTCTGAAATCGTCGGGAGCGCCGTAGAGGCGCGACGGCGCGAAAAGATTCACGCCGTCGTAGCCCCAGCCGAACCTTCCCGGGAAATCGGCCACCGGCATGATCTCGACAACGGTTACTCCCAGATGGGCTAGTTCGTCGAGTTCTCGCGCCGCCGCCGCCCACATGCCTTCCCGCGTGAAAGTTCCGATGTGCATTTCGTAAATGACATGACCTCGCGGGTTCAGGCCACGCCAGTCCTGATCGGTCCATTCGAACTTTTTCGGATCGATGACCTGCGACGGACCGTGCGGGCCTTCGGGTTGAAAGCGCGAAGCAGGGTCCGAATAGAGTTGGGCGCCGCCGTCCAAACGATAGCGGTAAAGAGCTCCGTCGACTATGGATCGGATCACCCCTGAGAAATAACCATTATCTTCGGGCGCCAGTTCGAAAATTCGGCCATTAGAGTCACGGTCGGCCCCGCTCTCGATGACGACATCCACCGACTGGCGGCGCGGGGCCCAAACGCGGAAATGTGTTCCGCCCTGCGGCAAAATATTTGCCCCGATATGAAGCGGGCAATGGCGTTCATCTGTCATTTACTGACCCGCTCTGACCCGCGAAGCCGCGGGGCGGCGCTTCTCGGGCTTTATTGCAGATTTCACCTCCGCCTCGGCCCTGAGCCAATCATTCACATCATCGCCGTGGCTTCTGCCTCGCTCCTCGTAAATTTCATAAGCGCGCCTGGCGATCATTTCGCGTAAATCGGTTTGCCCATCACCCTCATAATTCTCGGCCGGAACCTGCCCCTTTCTCCTCATCATGGGAGATTGCGGGGAAGATTGGGGAATTTCCGGCGTCTCCGCCAACGATTTATCCGACTTCTTATTCTCTTTCATTATCAGCTCTCCATTGAGATAAAAACACGCAATTAGGTGTCAGGTGTCAGGCGCCAGGCGCCAGGCGCCAGGTGCCAGGTGTCAACTCATCGAGTCATTCCGGGGCTCGCGAAGCGAGAAC
>DASUFM010000125.1:0-3493 GCA_036274535.1 Blastocatellia bacterium | reverse complement strand
GGATTGCGGATTGAACAACGTCTGTTCTGAAAATCGGCCAAATCAAGATCCGGAATCGCGAATTCAAAAATCCGCAATACCCAATCCGCAATCCGCGATCAATTATCCTTTCCAGCTACATGATCCTGGATCAGCTTCAGGATCAGATCGGTTTCGGCCGGAGCCGTGCTTTTAGGCATGAAGACGTATGGTTTGCGCGCGCCTTCGGCGTTGATCGTGATCGTATTGTACGCCGAGACAAGGTTCTTCGAGAATTCCTTGATCTGCGTTCCGGTCACGGTCGCCAGAGGCTTGTTGGCCGGATCGGCGAGCGTCACCTGGCCGTGCCTGATTTTGAGCCATCCCCAACGGGCGTCTTCGAAGATATAATCGCCGGACTTCGCTTTCTCCAGCCGGCGCCATTGACTATCGAATGCAATTCTGATGACGGCGACTCCTTTGTTTTTGATGGCTTGATCCAATGCGACTTCGGCCTTCGCAAAGTCCTTGAGCGGATCGAGATAGATTATGCCGAGCCGTTCGAACGCCGGCGAGCGTGAGGGATCGGCTTTTGCCAGCGCTTCCAGCTGCTCCACACTCGTTTGGACCGAAGCCGGGTCGTCTTCGCGGTAATTTTTGTTTATCTCATTGAATCGCTCGACATATGCGATGGCCGTCAGACCGAGGCGAGTGACTTTGATCTTGAATGGGACGGGGCTTTTACCGATGAGAATGCCCGTCACGCGAACGAAATATTCGCCGTCAGCGGGCGCCCCTCCGGTCGCCGTCGCGAGTTTAAAATCCCCGGAAGCGTCTTTCGCAAGCGGGACCTCGGCCTTGCTTTTGTCGAGAAGCTGCAACCCGAGCAACGGATTGTCGCCTTCGACGTGAAAGCTGAGCGAATCTTCGCTCTTCACGGTGAGGATCATTTCCTCATAGAAACTTCCGTCCTCATTTTTGTCTGAAGACCTGGGATCGAGATTTCCCTTGCTCTCCTCGTCCACGCTCAGTGTGAGGACTACCTTTGTAGTCGGCGCGGGTTTGGAACGGTTCGCGGCCGTCGGCGTCGGCTTCGTGGCCGGCGCCGAGGACGGGTTGGTGGCCGGCTTCGTTCCCGGTAATGCGCCCGTGGGGTCCTGGGCGGCGACTTTGAAAGAGGAGAAGAAACTCGACAGGGGCAGAACCATAATGATGGTGATCAATATTCTCTTCATCGCTGTTCTCCTGAAAATTTGAAGAGTATTTTTCTTTTTTCGTGGCTGAAGCTCTTTTTTCTGCAATGCTAGATGAGGCCGTAAGCCGGCTAACTACGATCCTCAACTACGGCCTTCCCACGACGTGATCATTAATCAATTTGACGACCAGGTCGGCTTCGACCTGTCGCATGGCTTCGGGAGCGAAAATGTATGGTTTGCGAGAGTTGTTAGTTGTGATAGTAACCAGGTTGTATGCGGAAACCACTGTTTTCGACAATTCCTTGATCTGCGGTCTGCTGATGGTCACCAGAGTCTTACGACCCGCGTCATTCAGCGTTATTATGCCGGGCTGGATTTTCAGGAATCCAATGCGCTTGTCTTCGAATCCCATGTTGCCGGACCGCAATTTCGTCATCTGCCGCCATTTATTGTCGAAGGTGATCTGGATGATGGCGGAGCCGTTGACTCTGAGCGCCCGGTCCATCGCCCACTCCGCTTTTGCGGCGTCCCTGCGAATCTCCAGATAGATGATGCCGAGCCGTTCGAAGGCGGCCGGGTAGTTGGGGGCGTCTTTCGCAAGTTTCTCGAGTTTAACCACGGTCTCGTCGACCGAGGCCGGGTCTTTATCATTGTAACTGGCGTAAATTCTATTGAATCGCTCGACGTAGGCGACGGCTGTCAGACCCAGGCGATCGAGTTTGATCGTGAAAGGAACAGCGCTTTTGCCGCTGAGCGCGCCCTTCACGCGAACGCGGTATTCGCCGTCGGCGGGCAGTCCTCCAGTCGGCGTCGCGATTCTGAAATCCCCGGAAAGATCTTTTCTGACCGCAATCTCGGCATTGTTTCTGCCGAAAAGTTGCAGGCTGAGCGAGGGGTCAGCGCTTATCAGGCGGAAAGAGAGCGAATCGTCGCTCTCCCCTCTGAAGGGTATATCTTCAAAGAAAGTTCCGGACTGGCTCTTCGAAGTCCTTGGATCGAGTTTTCCCTTCCTCTCCGCGCCAAAAGGCAGCATAGTTGGGCCGGAGGGCGCGGATTTCGACTCTTTTACGCCGGTTGTCGTTGACCTGGTCCCTGGCAAAGCGCCATCGGCGGGTTGAGCATGGATTTCCGAGGAAAAGAAGAGAACGAACAAGGGCAACAGGAAAATGATCGATATCAGTTGTCTCTTCATGGCTTTGTATCCTATCTATTGTTTCGGCGCGTCCTTGGCGAGGCGGAAACCAGTCTTTGAGTAATCCACAGGCTCGCCTTCTTTCCAATCGTTGCGCGTTGCGGGCAGCATCCCGCGCACTGTGGCGGTCGAGTATTCCGGCAGAGAATCATAGGCCCCGCCGCGAATGACTTTGATATTTTTAAATCCGTCAGGCGTTTTGAACTCCGGTCCGCCGGGATATTCCTTGAAATCGCTCGACGTCCATTCCCATGCGTTGCCGGACATATCGAACAGACCGAACGGGCTAACTCCTTGCGGAAACTGTTTGACGATGACCATTTGCCGCTGGTCATCCTTATCCGACCTTGTGTTCGACGCGTTGGCGATCCATTCCGCTCCCCAGGGATAAAGACGTCCATCGGTTCCGCGCGCGGCGAACTCCCATTCTTCCTCGGTCGGCAGGCGCTTGCCATCGCCCGCCCATTGGGCGAAGGCGTTCGCATCTTCCAATGTTACGTCGGTCACGGGCACCATGTTCGCGCCATCAGGGAAATGGTTGCCCTGCCAAACAGGCGGGGCGGGATGACCGGCATCGACGAATTTCTGATACTGCTCGTTGGTGACTTCCGTGATGTCAATGAAGAAAGGATTGACAGTCACCTTGTGGGCCGGCTTTTCAAACGCGCCGCCGTCATCACGTCCCATCGTGAACTCTCCGCCAGGCACAAGGACCATTCCAGCCGGCGGCGCGATGACAACTGCGGTTGGAGACGGCGTGGGCGGCGTCGGGTCAGATTTCGGCTGCCTGGGCCATAAAGCCCACACGACCAGGGCGAGTACCGGGACCAGAGCCGCCGCGCCGATCACCAATGGATTCTTGAATATGGGCGTCGGCGTCGGCCCCTGTTTCTTGTCCGTGATCGGGACGAGAGGCTTCTTCTCTTCCTTTTTCTCCGCTTTCTTCTCTTCTTTCTTTTTTTCCTTCTTGTCTTCTTTCTTTTCCTTCTTTTCCTGTTTATCGGCGGGAGGCGCGGCCTTCCCGATTTCTAAATTCCTGGCGGGGTCAACAGGCGTGACCTGGGTGGCTCTGGCGTCTTCGGATCTTGCCAGCAATTCGGTCCCCTGCGCCGGTTCGGGCGTAACTTTGGCGCGTGGGATCACTTCT
>DASUFM010000124.1:0-3470 GCA_036274535.1 Blastocatellia bacterium | reverse complement strand
CCGTTGTGTGTTCAGCCACGCTGGCGGCCATTTCGGTGTTCGGCTCTGGCAACATCTTCGCGGTCTCTGTCGCTTCTGGTAGACGCTGTGGCTGTTTTGATTGGGCAGAGGCCGACTTTTTACTCTCCGAGCGCAGATATCCCAGAAACGAAAACAGGGCGGCCGCGGCCAGCATCATCAATAATACGCCGCCCTCGAATACCTTGCCTTTATCAAGCATTACCTTGACTATGATCGCCCAGAGCAGCAGGCCGCCTAGAATGCCGCCCAGCGCCAGAAGCGCAGCCCCGGCCCATTTTTCGAGCTTGCGTAACCATTTATTTGAAAGCTTCCCGGTCGCTTCCGTAGTTTGATCCGTGGCGGCCGTTTTCTGCTCCACGATCATCTGTTCGATCTTCTCTAAACCGAATCCGCATGATCGGCAGAATTTCTGGTTCGCCGAAGCTTTCGTTCCACAGTTAGGACAATGCATAGGCGCCTCTCCTGAATATACCGCTAACTGGCAATACGCGATAATTGTATCTGGGGTTCAGAGTCGGCGCAAAAATGCTGGTCAGGTTGATCGTTCAATCTCCTTCCTGAAAACGCCAGCGCGTGGCGTCTTTCGGAAACTGCTTCCAGGCCAATGCCCATCGGGGCCGTATCACGTACGTTCCAGGAGCTTCGTAATCTTCAGGCTTCGGAGCGTAGCCGTATTTCTTCCGGGAAATTTCGATCAATCGAGTGACCAGCGAACTATCGGGCGATCGCAATTCCTGCGCGTCGCCGTGCAGTATGATCACGTCTGAGCCGCTTTCCAGATGTACGCATATCGCCGGATTCCCGGCCAGGTTGCGGCTGCGCCGAGTTTGAGGGCCGCCGCCGAAATAAAGCCGGTCGTCCAGCCATATGGCCCAGACCGGAGTCGCATGTGGCCGCCCGTCGGGGCTGACAGTGCAAACCCAATAATTTTGAGCCTCGGTCATTCGTTCGGTCAGATGAGACCAGGGAAGCAGTCCCTTCTTGTCGTTAGGCACGCCGTAGCCCGGCATGTGCGGCCGGCTAGCTTGAGGCCCGGGCGCCCGCTCGGGCTGATTCTTTCTCGATGTTCGTTTCGTAGTCGCCATATGTTTGTCCCCCATTGATTGTTATCCATCAGCCGACAACCGCATACTCACTTTGAACAAGGCCGCTCGTATACTGCCGCGTCGCGATGTGCTTGAGAGCGATATCGCGATGTGTAGGGCCGAAGAGCGGGATGCCTTCGCCGATGAGCACGGGAACCCGTGTGATGATGAGCCGCTGAATGAGCCCCGCCCGAAGAAATCCCTGAATAGTGATTCCGCCATCAACGTAAATATGCCCGAAGCCGCGACCGGCAAGTTGCGACATGATTTCAGCCGGGGCCCCCGACATATGCTCCACCACGGCTCCGGCAGGGGCCGGGGCAAGCGGGCTGGAACTGAGCGTGAAAACGGGTTTGTCGCCGTAAGGCCACGTGTCGAATGTCAGGACCGTCTCGAAGGTCTTGCGGCCAATGACCAGCGCATCCACGGTGGCCATGAACTCTTCGTAGCCGTGCGGTTCGTCGCCCGGAGAAAGAAAATCAAGGGCGTGGTCGGTTCGAGCGATGAAGCCGTCGAGGCTGGCGCCGACGAAGACGGATGCTTTTATATCTGGCATCTTCTTTCCTTTCATAATCGTTCCATTCGCTTCCTCCCGGCGCGCGGTTTCGGCGCCAGGTTTTACCTTAGGATATGTCGCGAGCTTATGCGATCATTCCTGACATCTTGTGTCATATTTCAAGTCTTGCCCTGTAAATATAGTTTCGGAAGAGAGGGAATATATGCGCGCGGATCGACTGCTTTCGATCATGTTGTTGTTGCAAACCTATAGGCGGATGACTGCACATGATCTGGCTGATCGGCTGGAAGTCTCCGAGAGGACGATTCACCGGGATATGGAATCTTTGAGCGCGGCCGGGGTTCCGGTCGTCGCGGAGCGAGGCATAGGCGGCGGATGGTCGTTGATGGGCGAGTATCGAACCAATCTGACCGGGCTCAATGAAGCCGAGATTCAGGCGCTCTTCCTGGCTCGCTCGCCGCGCCTGCTGGACGATCTCGGATTGAGCAAGGCCGCCGAAGCCGCATTCATCAAGCTCTTCGCCGCGGTTCCGCCCGCGATGCGCCGCGACGCCGAATCGGCGAGCCAGCGCATTTACGTCGACGGCGCCGGATGGAATCAAACCGAAGAATCCGTTCCACTTCTTCCGCTGCTGCAGGAAGCGGTCTGGCGGGAGCGCAAACTGAGATTCAAATATCAACGCGGCGACGATTGCGAGGTCGAGCGTATGGTAGATCCGCTCGGTCTGGTGGCCAAAGGCGGGGCCTGGTACCTGGTCGCCGCGATTGACGGCGATATTCGCAATTACCGGGTTTCACGAGTGATCGAAGCTGAGATCACTGATCAAGGCTTCGTCCGTCCCGAAAACTTCGACCTCGTCGCGCAGTGGCGCCAATCCGCCGTCGAATTCAAGTCGAGATTGCCGCGTTATCCCGTGACGGTCCGCGCCCATCCGGAGGTTGTGAACAAGATGTATATCATCGGCAGGTTTTCGCGCGTCGAAAGCGTCGCTCCGCCGGATGAAGCCGATGAAGAAGGATGGAGGCGCGTTTCGATCTGCTTTCAGTTTGAAGACGACGCCTGCGAATGCCTGCTGGGATTCGGCGATCGAATTGAAGTCCTGGAGCCTGGCGAACTGCGGGGGAAACTCGTCGATCGCGCGCGGAGTGTAGTCGAATTCTACTCACGAAAGGCAGAGGAATTTCAGCCGCGAATGAGCGCGAATGAGCGCGAATAGTTACAACGCAAATTGATCGTAAAGATCCATTTGTGTTCATTAGTGTTCATTCGTGGCTAAGATTTCGTTCCATTTTAGGGACGTTCAACCGCACCTGTGTGCCTTTGCCCGGGGCGCTTGTCAAAAAGAGCCGGCCCCCGAGATTCTCGGCGCGCTCGCGCATTCCTATCAGACCGTAGTGTCGTCCATTCGGCGAATTGAGTATGGAGAGATCGAAGCCGCGCCCGTCGTCCTGTATTTCGACTTGCAGGCCGTGACGGTCGGAAGTTAACTCGACTGAAACATGTTTCGGCTCCGCGTGCCGGAGCGCGTTTTGCAACGCTTCGCGAACGATCATCAACATGCTTCTCTCGCTTTCCGCCCCCAGGCCGGGCTGCGCGCCGGAACTTTCGAACCTGATTGGAATCCCGGTTTCCAGGCTGAGCCGGTGGGCCAGTTGTGAAATCGCCGGCGCCAGGCCTTCTTCGCCGGAACTCTGTCGCAGGTTCCATACCGCCAATCTGGCTTCATCTACCGTCGACCGGACTTCGTTTCGCGCGCGGTCCAGCAATTCGTCGCTGATGCTTGGCGAGACTTCCCGCGCGCTGGAGGCGGCTTCCAGCAGCGCGGAGACGCCGACACAACCCTGGAT
>DASUFM010000123.1:0-2811 GCA_036274535.1 Blastocatellia bacterium | reverse complement strand
AGCTACCGCACTCCAAAGCTGGCGCAGATCCAGCAAGCCTTCCCGTACATGCAATTGCAATTCGCTCTAAGTATTGATGTAATCTTCGCGATTCTTCGTGTGACTTTGTGGATGAGCTTCTTATTCCGGCCACAATCCGTCTTTCATTTCACGCAGGCTCAATTTGTTCGGGTCAATCACGACGTGTTTCACTTTCTTGCGATACCACGTATAGACGACATGAACCAATCCGTCACTGGTCTGGATTACCGCAGGGTATGAATATTCCGCTTCTGGCGGGCCGGTTTCGAGCGCCAGCGCGGCTTTCCAGGTTTTGCCGTCTTCGCTGATCGCGACGTTGAGCGGCGCCCGGTCGCCCCACTTGCCTGACCGCGTGACGACGTGGTTGTAAACCAGCAGGTGGCGGCCGTCTTTAAGCGTCACGCCGTCAATGCCGGAATTGGGATTGGGCAGAGTCGTCGCGCTGAGTTTGCTCCACGTCCTGCCGTTGTCGTCCGACCACGATTCGACGATCTTTCCCTGGCGGCTGCGCATCAACGCCTGTAATTTCCCTCCCTTATGGAAAAAGACTGTAGGCTGAATGACGCCGAATTCCTTGCCGTCATTGATCGGGTCCGTGCGCGTCCAGGTCTTGCCCAGATCGGATGTGCGCTCGAAATGCACGCGCCAGCCGTTGTCTTCGGTACTGGACGGGCAAAGCAAAGAACCGTCGCCAAGTTCGACCGGTTTGTTCTTGATCGGCCCGGCGATGCCGTCGGGAAGCCGCTGCGGCTTGCTCCAGGTCTTTCCGCCGTCCTCCGAAATCATCATCATTCCCCACCACTCGCTGGGGCTGGGGCCGACTTTGTAAAAGAGCGCCAGCGGCCCGGATTTAGCCCCTGATTTCGCCATTGATTTTGTTTGATATAAAACGGGATTCCATGTCGGATAGCGTTTTTCCGGCGACTCGACGCCATTGGCGACTTCAACCGGCGCGGTCCATTTGCCGTCTTCAAACCGTGACACCCAGATGCCTACATCCGGATTCTTTTCCTTCGTCCCGCCGAACCAGGCGGCGACAAGCCCGCCCTTCGACTCGGCGACGGTCGAAGCGTGACATTGGGGAAACGGCGCCGTCTCGTAAATGAATTCGCTTTTGATGACGCCCGGCGCGGGGCTTTGCGCCGGCGTCGTAAAGGCCATAACCGCGATCAGCGTAATGAAAGATAGTCTTCTCAAAAGGCGCATTGGATCGTAATTCTCCCTTTTTCTTATTCGTATTTTCCGTCTGTTAAATAATCTTCTTCGCCCTCGTTACAGGCGCACATACTCGAAATCGAAAGGCCGGTGATTGGTTCCGGTCGCAGGCGGCGCGATCCAATTAGCGATCTTTCTCCGCTCGGTCACAGGCGCCATCAAACTGAGGACGTATTCGCGATCCTGCGCGGTCGGCAGCCATTCGGAGGCGCGGCGCTCGAATTCGTCCCGCGGAATCAGGTCGCCGTTAATATTGAAACAGTGTTTGGCGTATTCGCCGACGCGGCGATGGAAGCGGCGGCTGGGCAGGTAGAGCCTCTCCGAGACGCCTTCATCGGCGAGGATGTTGTTCCATCGCGCCAACCCGCGCTCGCAGTCCTTCGCGTATTCGCCGCGCAGGACTTCGTTAAGCGCGTTGCGCAACGGGGCCTCGCGGCTCTTCACCTGATCGTTCTCGACCACTTCAATCTTCAGAACGCCGTCGGCCGCGATGTGATCCTCGAACAATTCCCGCTCGCGGTAACGGCCTTTCAACCCCGCGGCGAAGAAGTCCGCCGAATTCGAACTGATCTCGCCGCCAAAGAGGTCGAGCGAATAGGAGTACCAGAAATTGATGTACTTCTGGATGACGTCGAGCGGAACGCCGCCGAGTTCGCGCGCGTCGCCGTTCCTGCTCTCTTTCATCAACTGCGCGCTGCGCCTGACTACGCGCCCGACGCCGGCTTCGCCGACGAACATGTGGTAAGCCTCTTCGGTCAGCATGAACTTGCAGGTGCGGGCCAGGGGCTCGAATCCTGATTCGGCCAGCGCGCAGAGCTGGTATTTGCCGTCTCGGTCGGTGAACATCGTGAAGCAATAAAAATTCAACCAGTCGTCGCATGGTTGATTGAAGGCTTGCAGGATGCGCGGCTTGTTGAGATCGCCGCTGCGCCGCCGCAACAATTCATCCGCTTCTTCGCGCCCGTCGCGCCCGAAGTATCCCTGCAACAGATAGACCATCGCCCACAGGTGGCGGCCTTCCTCGACGTTCACCTGAAACAGATTGCGCAGGTCGTAAAGCGACGGGCAAGTCTGCCCCAACTTACGCTGCTGTTCGACCGAGGCCGGCTCGGTGTCGCCTTGCGTGACGACGATGCGACGCAGCGGATTGCGGTATTCGCCGGGAACCTCCTGATACACGGGTTTGCCACAATTGTCGCCGAAGCCGATCTTCGCCTCCGGCTCGGGCGGCGTCAGAAAGATGCCCCATCGGTAATCGGGCATCTTCACGTAGTCGTAATGCGCCCATCCGTCCGGCTCGACGCTGACGGCCGTGCGCAGATAAACGTCTTTCTCTTGAAACCCGGCCGGGCCCATCTCGCGCCACCAGTCGAGGTAATTCGGCAGCCACTTTTCCAACGCGCGTTGCAGGCGCGGGTCTTCAGCGAGATTGACGTTGTTGGGGATGCGGTCGTAAATGTTCATAATGTCTTTGGTGGTTGGTGGTTGGTGGTTGGTGTAGATTTCGAAAAAAAGAATTTCAGCCACAAATGAGCGCAAATGGACACGAATGATGGCTTGGAACAGTCAACCACC
>DASUFM010000122.1:0-11526 GCA_036274535.1 Blastocatellia bacterium | reverse complement strand
CGCCCTGCGCCTGCCGTGTCAGGAGCCAGATTCTGCCGGAGCCGATCGCCAGACGCGCAATCACCGCAAACGCGCCCGCCAGCCAGGCCAGCGACAGCGCGACCTTCCAATCGAAAACACTCCAGGCGGACTCTTCAAGCTTCGGCGCCGCGTCGAATCGCGGCGAACCGGAATTTGAGGCCGGCGATTCCGCTCCTACACTTACGACATCTAAAGGCCGGCGATGAATGCGTTCGGATACCGGCGCCGCCGTGATCGCTTCGGCCCCTGAGCCGAAACCGGCGGTATCGCGCGATTCATCATTAACAACTGTCTCCAACGGCGGCAGCGTCCTTATTCGCCATGCCGGCAGGGCGACCGAAAGAGCGGGAAGCGCCAGCAAGCTAGCCATCGCCACGCTCCATACCAGATGCCTGGATGCGGCCGAGGCGCGGCGCAACGAGGCGGCCAGCAATCCGGCGGCGGACAGCATCACGGCGCTTTTGATGAGGGCGTCAAGCATCAGTTGAACCAGGGCGATTGATTGCGACGACAGGTGAACCATGTTTACAGTCCTTCCTTTCTGGCTTCCTCGATCATTTTCGAAAGTCTGTCCAGTTCTTCCTGGGAAATTTTCGAGCGTGACACGTCGAGCAGAGTGGCGACGGCCTGTTCGATCGAGCCGTCGAAAAAGGTCTGCAACATTTGTTTGAGGGCCGATTTCTTCGCCCGGTCGCGGGCCAGCGTTGGTTTAAAGACGTAGCGAGGGCCTTCCTGCTCGTGGCGCAAGTGGCCCTTCTCTTCGAGTAAACGCAACATGGCCCGGACGGCCGAATAGCTGGGCGGGTCGGGAAGACTCTCCATCACCTCCATCGCCGTCGCCTGACCGCGCTGGTAGATGATGTCCATGATCTGCCGCTCGCGGCGGCTCAAGTTAAGGTGTGATTGCTTGCTCATCTGCGGCTCCTGTGGAAAACAGCTCACGCCCCAATGAGCGCCAGCGTGCTAAAAATTTAGCATCGCATCCTGCGCAGGTCAAGCTCAAAATGCTATTTTTTTAGCACAGGCCCTAATGGCGTTTGAAACTTAAATGCAGCCACTTCCTCAGTCGCAGCAGCGACTTTTGATCTTCGCCCGGCGTTAAAACGCCGGGCTAGGGTCAGCTGGTCGCTGCTGCGATCGGGAAGAATGTGGTTGCGTTTATTTCTCAAATACTATTAGGTCCTATAGCTCCTATGTCAGAAGAATCTTCATTCGGATCTCAACACGACCATCGGGTCAACCTTCGTCGCGCGCCGGGCCGGGACCAGGCAGGCCAGGAGGGCCACGCCGGCGAGCAGCAGAGTGATGATGGCGAATGTGAGCGGGTCGGTCGCGTTGACCTCGAAGAGCAGCGTCCGCATCAGGCGTGTCAGCAGCAAGGCGCCCGCCAATCCCAGCGCGATCCCTACGCCGACTATCTTCAGTCCCCGGCCGACGACCAGACGCAGGACGGCGCCGGTTTGCGCGCCGAGCGCCATCCGAACGCCGATTTCGCGCGTCTGCTGAGTGACCGACCATGAAATGACGCCGTAAATTCCGACCAGCGCCAGGACGAGCGCGACGGCGGCGAAAACGCCGAGCAGCGTCAGGTTCAGCCGCTCCGGGGCAATCGACTCCGCGCGAAGCTGTTCCAGCGTGCGAATGCCATATATGGGCTGGTTGGGGGCGACCGCCTGAACCTGCCGCCGAATGGAGGCGACCAATTGTTCCGGGGCCAGAGTGGTCCGCACGGTGAAGGTCATGCCGCTGAAAGGAAACTGCCGGAACGGAAAATAGCCCTGCACGCGATCGGAGTTATTGCGCAAGCCTTCCATCTTGACGCGACCAACGACGCCGACAACTGTCAGACGCACGGGGCGCGGGTCATTACTTCTGCCCAGGCCGACCTGCTTGCCGAGTGGGTCTTCGTTAGGCCAATGGCGCCGTGCGAACTCTTCGTCAATGATGATTGACCGCAGCCCGGCATAGAACTGCTCTATCGTAGATCTCCCCTTAAGGTCTTCCGGCCTGAGGTGTGAGCGGTTGTCCCGTTCGTCGAACCAGCGCCCGCGCAGCAGAGGGATGCGCATCGTTTCAAAATAGCCGATGTCGGCGAGGCAGGCTTCCATCGATGGCGCTTGCCCCGGCGGCGGCTCCGGCTGACCGACGACGGTAAAGCTGGTTTGCCAGCCGTTGGAGCCGAGCGGCAATCCCGAGGACAGGCCGACCGATTGCGCGCCGGGCAGGGCCGCGATCTTCTCTTTAACCTGGTTGAAAAAGTTGATGCGCTTTTCCGGTTCAGTGTCCGGGTAATTTCGCTCCGGCAGCGAGAGCTCGAAACTGAGCGTGTTTTCCGTGGAAAAACCGGGATTGACCTGCTGCAGGCGGTAGAAACTGCGGATCATCAAGCCGGCGCCGACCAGCAGCACGAGTGTCATCGCGATTTCCGACACGACCATAACGCTGCGCAGCAGGCGCCGGCGGCCTGTGGCGCCGCGGCCCATCTCCTTAAGCGCCTCCTGCACGTCGGGGCGGCTGGCCTGCAGCGCCGGCGCCAGGCCGAAAAGAACGCCCGTCAGTATCGAAACAACCCCGGTGAAAAGCAGCACGCTTCTGTCCATGCCTATCTCAGCGACGCGGGGAATCGCGCCTTCCGGGCTGATCGCCAGAATCGCGTCGACGCCCCATTTCGCCAGCGCCAATCCCAATCCGCCGCCGATGACCGCGAGCAGCGCGCTCTCAGTCAGAAACTGCCGGACGATCCGCAGGCGACCCGCGCCCAGCGCCGAACGCACCGCCATCTCGCGCTGCCGCGTGGAGGCGCGCGCCAGCGTCAGGCTGGCGACGTTGGCGCAGGCGATCAGCAGCACGAAGCCGACCGCGCCGAACAGCACGTAGAGCGCCCGGCGTACGTCGCTCACGTAATTTTCCATCAGCGCAATGATCGTTGCGCTATTGCCGGTGTTGGAGCCCGGATACTGTTTCTCCAGCGCGGCGGTCACATTCTTCATGTCGGCGCGCGCCTGTTCCAGGGTCACGCCGGGTTTCAACCTCGCCACTGCGTACAGGCCCGGATGGTTGCCGCGCGATTTCCACGACTCCTGATCGGAGAGAGGCCCGACCGGCGTCCACATCTCGACGCGATTGGGGAACTGAAATCCCTGCGGCATGACGCCGATCACGGTATAGCCGCGGTCGTTGAGCGTCACCGAGCGCCCGACGATGGAAGCGTCGGCGCCGAAGCGCCGCCGCCACAGCCCATGGCTGAGCACGACTACCGGATTCGCGCCCGGTTTGTCTTCATCGTTCGTATAAACGCGCCCCAGCGCGGCTTTGACGCGCAAAGCCTCAAACAGGTCCGCCGACATCTGCGCCACGAGCATCCGCTCCGGCTCCCCGCCGCCGCCGGTCAGGTTGTAATTCCCACGGTTGAAAACGCCGATCTTCTCGAAGACGCGGTTCTGCGCCCGCCAGTCGGTGAAGTTCGGGTACGAAATGGACATCTCCCCGAAATTCGCGCCGTATTCGTTCAATAACACCAGTTGGTCCGGATGTTCATAAGGCAGCGGCTTGAGCAGCACGCTGTTGACGACGCTGAAAATCGCCGTGTTCGCGCCGATGCCCAGCGCCAGCGTTATTACGGCGATCAGGGAAAAGCCGGGATTCTTCCACAACATTCGCGCGCCGTAGCGCAGGTCTTGCCACAGTGTTTGCATAATTCCCCCAAGAGGAGATGTCAGATGTCGGATGTCAGATGCCAGCGAAGAAACCACTCGCCTCACTTACTACTAACATCTGACATCCGACATCTGACATCTATTCATTCCGCAGGACCATCATCGGATCCACCTTTGCAGCCCGCCGCGCCGGAATCCAGCAGGCCAGCAGGGCGACCAATAACAGCAGTAACGAAATCACGGCGAATGTCAGCGGATCGGTCGGACTCACACCGAAAAGAAAAGTCTTCAGCAACCGCGTCAGGGCGAGCGCTCCCGCCAACCCGAACGCGACTCCGATCAGCGCGAGTTTCAGTCCCTGACTGATGACGAGGCGCAGCGCGTCACGACTCTGCGCTCCGATCGCCATTCTAATGGCGATCTCGTGGGCTCGCTGCGCAGTCGTATTAGACATCACTCCATAAATCCCCACCGTCACAAGAAGCAGCGCCAGGGCGCCGAAAACGCCCATCAGCAGCGTCTGAAAACGGGAGTCGTGTGTCGCTTCGTTGATGACGGACTCCATTCTGACGGGGGCCCCGGCCGGCAATTCTTCATCCAGTTCCCGAACCTGTGAGCGAACGGCTCGAGAGATGGAGCCCGCATCAACCGAACTCCTTATCACCAGATGCATATTCCGCCCCGGCATTTGCGAATGTGGATAATAGACTTCCGGTAAGGGATCGCGGGTCAATTTCCACTGATAGGCATCGCTGACGACGCCTATCACCTCGCGCCAGTCGGGTGTCCCTCGATTGCCGTAGCTGAGCCGCTTACCCAGCGGCTCTTCATTCGGCCAGAAGAGGCGCGCCAGCGTCTGGTTGATAATGACGACATTGGTTGAAGTTGATGTGTCGGATTTATTGAAACTTCTTCCCCGTATCAGTGGAATGCGCATGGCATTGAAATAATCCGTGGAGATAAAGTTTGGCTGGACAAGAGGCCCGTTCATGCCGGGCGCGCTCGGACGGCCTTCGATTTGGATGGCTCCATTCGGCCCTCCGCTCAGCGGCAATTGACTGGCGACGGCGGCGAACTCGACGCCGGGCAGCGACTGTATGCGGGGCGTCAGATTCCTGAAAAACTCCTCCACATGATATGAATTCGGGTATCGTGAAACCGGCAGTTCCAACTTCATCGCTAGAACATTCGCGGGATCGAAGCCGGGGTTGACGTTGAGTAGATTCTGCAAGCTGCGAATCATCAACCCCGCGCCGGCGAGCAGCGCCAACCCCAATGCGATTTCCGTCACGACCAGGGCGCTGCGGAATGAATGGCCTCGCGCGCCGCCGGTCGAACGCCCCAACCCTTCCTTCAGAAATTCGTTGAGATTGACGCGAGCCGCCTGCCATGCAGGAACCAGGCCGGTCAGAACGCCGGTCAGAACAGATACTGCGAAAGTAAACAGGAGCACGCTGAGGTTCAGTTCGACCTTCCCTGTCAGCGGCAGATATGCGGCGGGCGTAATGGCGATCAATGCTTCTACCGCCCAGGCAGCCAGGAGCAAGCCTGCGCATCCTCCGATAAGAGATAGCAACATGCTTTCACTCAGGGATTGGCGAAGCAGCCCCCATCGGCTCGCCCCAAGGGCCGCGCGCAAAGCCATCTCGCGTCGCCGGCTGACCGCGCGCGAAAGAAACAGATTGGCGACATTGGCGCCGGCGATCAACAATGCGAATGCGACGACGCCGAGTAGAACGAGCAGCCTGGGTCCGGCATCTCCGGCAAAATATTCATGCATTGAAATGACTCTGGCGCCGATATCGCCATTTGTGTCCGGATACTGTTTCGCAAGGCGGGCGGACATTCCCTCCATTTCGGCTTGAGCCTGTACGATCGAAACGCCGGGCCTCAACCGCCCCATCACCCAAAGCCAATGACTGCTGCGAGTCTGCTCATCCCTGCGCAGCGCCAGCGGAACGAATAAGTCAGGCTTCAGCCCCCATATCGGCGGGAAAGTGAACTGCGGCGGCATCACGCCTATCACTTCTACACTTTCCCCGTTGAGCAGAACTTGTTTTCCTATCACCGCCGGATCGGCCCCGAAGCGGGTTTGCCACAAACCATTCGTCAAAATGGCGACCTTGTCACGGCCGGGTTGATCGTCGTCCGCGCCGAACGGGCGGCCGATCATCGGCGCCGCTTTCAGCGTTTCGAAAAACCCCGCCGAAACAGGTATGGCGCTTACCCGCTGTGGATCGCCCGCGCCGGTCAGGATTGAGCTCCCTTCGGTTCCGGCCGCCATCGATTCGAAGATTTTGTTCGCCTCTTTCCAATCCAGATAATCAGGCCCGGTCACCGGCGCCTTAGGCAGTTGCGGCTCGGTTTCGAAAACGAACACGAGACGCTCCGAATCCTGGTAAGGAAGCGGTCTAAGCAATACGGCGTTCACGAAACTGAAAATCGCAGTGTTAGCGCCGATGCCCAGACTGAGCGTGAGCGCGGCAATCAACGTGAAACCAGGATTCTTCCGCAACATTCGGGCGCCGTAGCGCAGGTCCTGCAAGAGTGGTTGCATAATTCCTCCAAGAGGAGATGTCAGATGTCAGATGTCAGATGTCAGATGTCAGTAGTACTTCACTTTGTCCATTTCGTAATGACGGCGCTTGCGCCGTCATTACGAAATGGACAAAGTGAAGCCGAATATAAGAGGTCAGCTTTTCAGGCAGACTTCTTATATTTGCTGAGTATTGAAAATAAAGCCCAATCCCTGACTAACCGTTAACTTAACGCGCAATTAAGCGATTGAAATATCAACAGTTGGATCATTTGGCGGACGGTTAACGGTTAATCCCCACTTTGTCCATTTGAATCCCGGCGCGACGCGCCGGGATTCAAATGGACAAAGTGGAGTAGTAAGTACTTTGCTAACTAAATTGTTTGATATTTGTCTAGGATCGCGTTCGTAGTCCCGCCTTTAGGCGGAATCTGTAGCAGGAGGCCGAAGGATTTTATTCCATCACTGCCGCCTAAAGGCGGGACTACGAACAATCGCCCTGAAGCAAAATGCAAACACAATTAGTTTGCAGAGTAGTAAGGCGAGTGGTTTCTTCGCTGACATCTGACATCTGACATCTGACATCTGACATCTGACATCTGACATCTATTCACATCGAAGAGCGACCATCGGATCCACTTTAGCGGCGCGGCGCGCCGGAATGTAACAGGCCAGCAATGCGATCAGCGTGATCAGCGCCGCGACCGAGGCGAAGGTCAGCGGATCGGTGGGCCCAACGTCAAACAGCAAGCCCCGTATCAGTCGTGTTGCGGCGAAGGCCCCGCCGAGTCCCAAAACCACGCCGATAGACACCAGCGCCATTCCCTGCCCTATAATCAGCCTCAGCGCATCGCCAGGTCTGGCGCCGAGCGCCATGCGGATGCCGATCTCCTGCGTGCGTTGCGCGACGGAGTAAGCGATCACGCCGTACAGACCGATGGCCGTGAGCAGCAGCGCCACGCCGGCGAAAGCTCCCAGCAGAGCGCCGTTGAAGCGAGGTTGCGCCACGGAATCCGAAATGTATTCATCGAACGGCTTGATGTCGAAGATCGGCAGGTTCGGATCGAGCTTCATAATTTCCTGCCGCACCGAGGCCGCCAGGCTCATCGGATCGGCTTGCGTTCGCAGCATCAGCATCAGCGAACCGACCGCCGGAACCTGCGGGATGTGCAGATAGACTTCAGGCTCGGCTACATCGCCGAGCCGCCGGAAGCGGGCATCGGCGACCACGCCGATTATTTCGCGCATGGGCGGCGGCCCGTCGGCCATGCCGATGCTGGGATTAATTCGCTTGCCAATGGGATTTTCTCCAGGGAAATGGCGTTTGGCGAAAGCCTCGTTGACAATCACGACTTGCGTAGATTGCTGATTGTCACGAGGAGAGTATTCGCGTCCTTGTCGCAGCGGAATCCCCAGCATGCGGAAATAATCCGAGCCGACGAACACCAGACGGGAATCATAGGGATATTGCAGCCCTGACGGATTCGGCCTGCCTTCGACACTAAATCCAATTTCGTAATTGCTTCCGCTCAGCGGCGTCGGGTTGACCGTGCTGTATGCGGATACGCCAGGCAGCGATTGCAACGCCGTGATCAACCGGTCGTGAAAATCTGCGACCTGTTCAGGGTTTGTGTACAAACCATCCGGAAAGCCTATCCGCAAAGTCAGCAGATGATCGGCGTTGAAACCTGGGTTAATGCGACTCAACCGCGCGAAGCTACGAATCAGCAATCCGGCGCCCACAAGCAGTGTCACGGCGATCGCCACCTCAGCGACCACCAGCGCGCCGCGAATCGAAAATCGCAATGAGGCGCCCGAAGCGCCTCTGGCGCCGTTCTTCAGTACCGAGTTCAAATCGAGTTTTGACGATTGCAGCGCGGGAATGAGCCCCATTATCACGCCGGTCAGAGTCGCAATCACAAAAGTGAATAACAGCGCGCGGCCGTCGAGATGGGATTCGGCGATCCGGGGGATGTTTGTCGGGTTGAGCGCGATCAGCGCGTCCGTCGCAAAACCGGCCAGCATGAGTCCCGCCGCGCCGCCCAACAGCGCCAGCAGTATGCTTTCGGTGAGCATCTGCCTGACAACGCGCCATCGGCTCGCGCCCAGCGCAGTTCTCAGCGCGACCTCCCTGCGCCTGTGCGCCGCGCGCGCCAGCAGAATGTTCGCGACATTGGCGCATGCGATCAGCAGCAGGCAACCGACCGCCGCGAAGACCACCAGCAGCGAATCTCTGATGTCGCCGGTCAGGTCTTCAATCAACGGTCTGACTCTGACGCTGAAACCGTTGTTGTCGTTCGGATACTGCTTTTCCAGATTGGCGGCGACGGCGACGAGCCGCGCTTCGGCCTGCTCTACAGTGACGCCGGATTTGAGCCTGCCGACGGCATTAATGTGATGATTGCCGCGCTGCGATGTATTCGGCGCGCCCGACGGCGTTTCCGCGTCTACCGCCTGATTGATCCACAATTCGACCGGTTCGGATTGAATGGGAAATTGAAAACTTTTGGGAGCCACGCCGACCACGGTGTAGCTTGCGCCATTCAGCGATAACGCCCTGCCTACGACGCCCGGATCCGCGCTGAAACGGTCCAGCCAGAGGCTATGGCCCAGCACGATCACGCGGCCGCCGCCTGCCTTATCCTCTTCGGGGCGAAATGCGCGACCCAGAATCGGATTAACGCCAAGGAGCGGGAAAAGATCGGCGGATACAACCGCCCCCTTGAGCCGCACAACCCCCGCGCCGGATTGGAGAGTGACGTTGCGCGTGTAATAAGCAGCCATCCCCTCGAACTCCGACTGCTGCGCGTTGAAATCGGCGAAGTCAGGATAAGAAAGAGTTCCGAACCTCGACTTGTCAGCGGTCAGTGTTGACCCGATCGCCACCAGCCGATCAGGCGACGCGAATGGCAATGGCCTCAGAAGCGCCGCATTAATCACACTGAAGATCGCCGTGTTGGCGCCGATGCCCAGCGCCAGCGTGACGACGGCTATCGCCGATACAATGCGATGTCTGATAAACATTCTCCAGCCGTAACGCAAATCCTGAATCAATTTTCCCATTTCCATTCTCCTTTAGGCGCAGAATCTCTTATTCGCCCAGTTACCAATTCGCGTGCCACGCGAAAGGCCGATTAAATGCCTGAATCTATTGAATGGAATGATTGAAAGCGCCAGCCGAGCGTCCGATTCCGGGAAAGCCTAATCCCAAAATCGAAAGAGTTTCAGCCATGAATGAACACGAATATTCACGAATCGTTCCTGGGGCCCATTTGTTTCAGAACTTTGTTCCATTCGTGAATATTCGTGTTCATTCGTGGCTGAAACTCTTTTTCTCAGAATCCGAGATCTTCTATTAATTACTCTCTGCCTTGCGCTCTGTCGCGGCGATCGTGTATATGTAAGTGCTTACTTACTTCCTTAAAGAATTTGGCGCTGACTGATTCGGAGGATTCACAGATGCAGAGGTTAGGCGGAAGAAAATTGGCGCGACTGGCGTCGTTGGCGGTTCTGATTTTATACGCGAGCTGCGCGAATGGCGGCTTCGGGTTCAGTAAAGAGGATAAGCTGCTCTTTTCGGGCACGATCGAGACGCGTGAGATTCGCGTCGGATCGAAGGTAGGCGGAAGAATCATGGAGGCTCCTGTCCTGGAAGGACAGGAGATACAGGCCGGGCAAACGATTGTCCGTTTCGACATCGCCGATGTCGAAGCGCGGGAAGCGCAGGCGACGGCGAGAATTGCGCAGCAACAGGCGAAACTGGACCGGCTGGAGCGCGGGGCGCGGCCTGAAGAGAAGGCGCAGGCGAGCGCCGTGACCGAGACCGCCCGGGCCAATCTGGAAGCTATACGCAACTGGCCCCGCCCCGAAGAGATCGAACAGGCCCGAGCTTCATTGGCCGCGGCGGAAGCGGACCTCAGCAACGCCGAAGTGTCGTTCCAACGAATCAGCAGGCTTTATTCGACAAACGACGCGGCGAAGCAGGATTTCGACGCGGCGAAGTTTCGGTCGGACAACGCTCGCGCGAGGCGCGACGCCGAAAAGAAACGCCTGGACCTTTTGCTCAACGGCAGCCGCAAGGAAGACATTCGCGCGGCCGAGGAACGCTTCAGACAGGCGCAGGAGGCCGAACGGCTGGTCATCGCCGGCCCGCGGGCCGAAGAAATAGCCGACGCCCGCGCTCAACTTGCTGAAGCGAAAGCCAGACTGGAAGAGATCAAAGTCCAGATCGCCGAAGGAGAAGTCAAATCGCCGGCGAACGCCGTCGTGGAAGTCCTGCCTGTCCGCCCCGGCGACCTGATCACGCCGAATCAGACCGTCGCGCGGCTGCTCGAAAAAGATCAAATCTACATCCGCGTCTACATCCCCGAGCCGCAGCTAGGCCTGATCAAAGTCGGCCAGAAGGCCAAAATCAAAGTCGACACATTCACCGATCGTTCCTTCGACGGAGTGATCGAGCAGATCAACACCCAGGGCGAATTTACCCCGCGCAACGTGCAAAGCCGCAACGAACGCAACCACCTGGTCTTCGGCGTCAAAGTCCGCATAGACAACCGCGAAGGATTGTTGAAGCCGGGAATGGCGGCTGATGTGACTATTGAAAAATAGTGGTTGGCGCCTGGTGGTTGGTGGTTGGTTGATAGCCGCCCGCCAACCACCAGGCGCCAACCGCCAAGCGCCAACTTATGAACGCAATAACCACTGAAAAACTTACCGTCCGTTTCGGCAATTTCACCGCCGTTGACCATGTGAGCATATCCGTCGAGGAGGGAGAAATCTTCGGATTTCTCGGCCCGAACGGGTCGGGCAAGACGACGCTGATCAAAGCGCTCTGCGGGCTGCTCATTCCGGCCGAAGGCAAAGGATCCGTGCTCGGCTTCGATTGCGTGACTGAGGCGGACGAGATTCGCCAGCAAGTCGGTTATATGTCGCAGAAATTCAGCCTCTACGAAGACCTGACGGTGAAAGAGAACATCGAATTTTACGCCGGCGTTTACGGGCTTCGAGGCGATTATTTGCGGCGGAGGAAAGACGAAGCCATCGCGTTGACGCATGTCGAACCTTACCTGGACCGCCGGGCCGGAAAACTGTCCGGCGGATGGAAACAGCGGCTGGCGCTGGCCTGCGCGTTCATACACGAGCCGCGGATAATGTTTCTGGACGAGCCTACGGCGGGCATTGATCCGGTGGCGCGGCGCGATCTGTGGGACCTGCTCTTCCAGCTTTCGGGACAGGGCGTGACGTTTTTCGTCACCACGCATTACATGGACGAAGCCGAACGCTGCGGCCGCGTCGGTTATATCTACCTTTCAA
>DASUFM010000121.1:0-5088 GCA_036274535.1 Blastocatellia bacterium | reverse complement strand
AACAATGGAAATGAAATAATCCGGCGAGCCGTCCGCCTTGCGCGTCATGGAGACAGTCAGATCGACCCATACGACAGAGCCGTCCTTGCGAAAATATCGCTTTTCCGTCGAGTAGGTATCAATCTCGCCGGCCAACATACGCCGCAATGCTCCCACATCCTCGACCAGATCGTCCGGATGAGTGATATCGGCGAAAGTCTGCGTCATCAGCTCTTCGCGGGAGTAACCCACGATATCGCACAACCGCTGATTAACTTCTAACCAGCCGCCGTCCGGACCGACGCGGGCAATGCCGACAGCAGCGTTCTCGAAAATGGCCCTGAACCGCGCCTCGCTATCACTGAGCGCGTCGAGGTTATCTGCGCTATGCGGAAGCGGCTCAGTCTGCCTATTCGGCTCCTGCGCGGCCTTTTGCCCGGCGGCTGAGAATGTTTTACCGGCTTTCCTGCTCATAAATCGCTTTTCACCAATAATTTCAGGCCAATAATCTCAGGATTGAGAAATCGCTGATAATCTTGTCCTCCTCATACTGAATATTGATCTTGAATCGCAAACATCAGACCACTAGGAACACAAAAAGCGCATAAAGGAACACCAAAAACGCAAAGAACTGTTTTTGATAGTTATGCGCTTTTTGCATTCCTTTTTATGCGCTTTTTGTGTTCTCCAGACTCGAACTTAAGGGATTACCATCCCAATACTCGTTTACCCGGATCGTTCCAGCGATTCAGGATGACTTTATTGTGAGTGTAAAAGTGAAAGCCTTCGTGTCCCTGAATGTGCAGGTCGCCGAAGAAAGATTGATTCCATCCGGTAAACGGAAAGACGGCCATCGGCGCGGGCACGCCTACGTTGACGCCTATCATCCCGCAATTGACGTGACGCGCGAACGCCCTCGCCGCGCCGCCGTCGCGGGTGAAGATGACCGCTCCGTTGCCGTAAGGCGATTCGTTGGCGCGCGCGATGGCCTGGCTCAAATCGTCCACGCGCATCACCGACAGCACCGGCCCGAAGATTTCATCCTGCGCGATCCGCATCTGAGGCGCGACGTTGTCGAAAATGGTCGGGCCGACGAAGAAGCCCTCGGTCAATTCGGTCAACGACACTCCACGCCCGTCAGTGGCAAGTTTCGCGCCTTCATTCAAACCGATGTCGATGTAATTTTTGACCCGGTCGCGCGCCTTGGCATCGATCACCGGCCCCATATCCACTTCGCCGGCTGAGAGGCCGTCAGTCGGACCGACGCGCATTTTCCTCGCCGCCGCGTCCAGGCTTTCAATCAAAGGGTCGCCGGCCTTACCGACCGCGACCGCCACGCTTCCGGCCATGCAACGCTGCCCGCTGCAACCGAAAGCCGCGCCCATGATCTGGTTGGTCGCCGCGTCCAGATCGGCGTCGGGCATCACCAGCATGAAATTTTTCGCCCCGCCGGCGGCCTGCGCGCGTTTGCCGTGGGCCGTCGCGGTTTCGTAGATGTATTTCGCGACCTTCGTCGAGCCGACGAAACTGATCGCGGCGACGCCGGGATGTTTGAGCAGCGCGTCCACGGTCTCGGCTCCGCCGTGGACTACGTTGAAGACGCCTTCGGGCAGCCCGGCTTCCGCCAGCAATTCAGCCATCCGCATCGGCGTCAGAGGGACTTTCGGCGAAGGTTTGAGAATAAACGTATTGCCGCAAACGATCGCAATGGGAAACATCCACAACGGAACCATTGCGGGGAAATTGAACGGCGTGATTCCGGCGCAAACCCCGAGCGGATGTCGCTCGACGCGCCCGTCAATGCCGCGCGATACGTTGTCCAGCGTCTGTCCCATCAGCAGCGTCGGCGCGTGACAGGCGAGCTCGACCATCTCGATCCCGCGCCGCATGTCGCCTTTCGCCTCTTCAGGAGTCTTGCCGTGCTCTCGTGTGACCAGCCGCGCAAGCTCGTCGAAGTGGGTTTCGAGCAGATGCGCGAAGCGAAACATCACGCGCGCCCGCTCGACCACAGGCGTCTCAGCCCAGCCCGGAAAGGCGAGCCTGGCGGCCTGAACCGCCTGATCGACAGTCTTCGCGTCGCTCTCAGGCGCCTGCGCGATCACTGCGCCTCGCGAAGGATTGTAAACGGGCGTGTAATTAGACGATTCGACTGGGACAAGTTTGCCGCCGATATAGTTGTCGCAGGTTGTGCTCATGATCTATTGCTTCCTCAGAAATAAATAGGACAAATAGGGCAAATAGGACATATAAGTCCTATTCATTACTGGCATGCCGGGATCACTTCCTGTCCATAAATCTCGAGCGTCTGCTCTTCATCGCCGCACATCAGATAAATATTGAACTGCGTGACGCCGGCATCTTCGAGTTCTTTCAACCGCCGTATCTGTTCTTCAACAGGCCCGACGAGGCAGAAGCGGTCGACCACTTCATCGGTGACGAATTCGGCGTTGCTGCTGCCCACTTCGGCGTGGTGCAGATAATTATAGCCTTTGCGGTTCTTGATATAAGCGGTCAACTCAGGCGGCAATTCTTCGGGCTGGTAACGCGAAACCAGATCGACCACGTGATTTGACACAAGCGCCGGAAACCAGCGCACGCGGTCGCGAGCTTCATTAAGGTCGTCCGAAACCCAGACCGGCGCGGCGCTCATCACCCTGATCTTCGAGAAATCGCGCCCGGCTTCTTCCGCGCCCTCGCGCACGAATTGCAAACACCATTTGATTAAATGCGGGTCGGCGAATTGCAGGATCACGCCGTCGCCGATTTTGCCGGCGCAGCGAAGCGCCTTCGGCCCATAGCCCGCGACCCAGACCGGCGGCTCGCCTGCGGTGGCCCAGGTCATTTGAATCTCTTTCTCTTCGTAAACGATCTTCCGGCCCGCGCACAGGTCGCGCACCGTCTGCACGCAGGCTTCCAGGTCGGCCAGCGTGGTCGGGCGCTTGCCCATCACCCGGAGCGAACTGTCCCCACGCCCGATCCCTAAATCCATCCGCCCGCCTGAAATGCGGTTGAGCGTGGCGAGCAGGCTGGCCGTAACGGTCCAGTCGCGCACCGCCGGATTGGTCACGCAGGCGCCAAGCCGCATCTCTTCGGTGTTCACCGCCATCAACGTCAGCAGCGGATAAGGCTCCTGCCACAGGACGTGCGAATCGAAAATCCACCCGTAGCCGAAGCCGTTATGTTCGGCCTGCTTCGTCAAATGGACGATGCGCTCCGGCGCCATATCGGGTTTGAATGTGATTGCGAATTCGACCATAACCTCGTCTCTCTTCTTCGTGGCCGCTTCGTGTGGCTTTGTGGATGGGATTACTCCCTTACTAAAGCGTCATATGTTTCGGGCCGCCGGTCGCGGAAGAACTGCCAGGTGTTGCGAACCTCGCGGATCAGGTCCAGATTCAAATCAGCCACGACCAGCGCGTCTTCATCGCGCGGCGCCTGGGCGATGATCTGGCCGCGCGGGTCGCAGAAATAACTCTGGCCGTAAAATTCGCCGATGTTCCAGGGCGCTTCGTAACCGACGCGGTTGATCGCTGCGATGAAATAGCCGTTGGCCACGGCGTGCGCGGGCTGTTCCAGCTTCCACAGATATTCGGACAATCCCGCGACCGTCGCCGAAGGGTTGAAGACGATCTCGGCGCCGTTCAACCCGAGGGCCCGCGCCCCTTCGGGGAAGTGCCGATCGTAACAGATGTAGACGCCGATGCGAGCGTAGGCCGTGTCGAACGACGGGTATCCGAGATTGCCCGGCTTGAAATAGAACTTCTCCCAGAATCCCGGCGCGACATGCGGGATGTGATTCTTGCGGTATTTGCCAAGGTACGTTCCGTCCGCGTCGATCACCGCCGCCGTGTTGTAGTAGACGCCGGTAATCTCTTCCTCGTAGATCGGAACGATCAGGACCATCTCGTGTTTGCGCGCCACTTCCTGCATCAGTCTCACGGTCGGCCCGTCGGGAATTTTTTCGACCGCTTCATACCAGCGCGTCTGCTGCTCGGCGCAGAAATAAGGCGTGGTGAAGACTTCCTGCATGCAGAGAATCTTCACGCCCTGTTTGGCCGCTTCTTCGATCAGCTTCAAATGTTTATCAATGTTGATCCGCTTGATCTCTTCGATCGGCGCGTCGGTTGGCGCGGCGTTCTTCGCTTGAATCAAACCACATTTCACGATGCGTGCCATAAGCTAATCCTTTCAAACCGATTCCGCCACGACTTTAAATTGGGGCGGAATCGCCTTCATCAAAACATAATGAATTGCGGCCGACGCGCCGAAACCGACGAACCAGCCGTAATCGTAGAGCGGCTTGAGTTGTGGAACGATCAAGCCGATCCACGCCAGGCCGCAGCCGATCAGCGTCGCCACGACCGCGCGCCAGTTCCACCCGTTCGCGTAGGCATAAACGCCTTTAGTGCGGTAAAGGTCGCCGAGCGCGAGCTTCCTGTCTCGAACCAGCCAGTAATCGGCGATCAGAACTCCGGCGATCGAACCGAGGCCTCCTGAATATCCGTTCAGCCAGGTGAAAATGTAAGCCGACGGGTCGGCCAGCAGCTTCCACGGCTGCATCACGATGCCGATGACGCCGGTGATCAATCCGCCAGTGCGGAACGATATCCCCCGCGGAAACGCGTTGGCAAAATCGTTGGCGGGCGAGACGACGTTCGCCGCGATGTTGACCGCCAGCGTGGCCACAACCGCCGTGAACATGGAAATCGCCACGACCATCACGCTGTCGAACTGGCTGACCAGCTTCAACGGGTCCCACAATTCATTCGGATTCATCTGCGGATATATGACCATGGCCGCCGACGTGATCATCACGCCCATCGCGGCGAAAACGGTCATCGTCGTCGGCAGCGCGGCGACCTGCCCGATTGACTGTTCGCGCTGGCTGCGCCCGAATCGCGTGAAATCAGGCATGTTCAATGAGAGCGTTGACCAGAACCCGATCATCGCCGTCAGCGAAGGAATGAAGACGGGCCAGAATTCGCCCAGAGTTTGAAACTTGCCGCCGTCGCGCAGCAGATTGCCGAGCCCCTGCGCCCGCCAGATCGCCCAGCCCAGCAATATCGCCGTCATCACCAGCACGTAAGGCGCGGCCCAGTTTTCGACTGC
>DASUFM010000120.1:0-4882 GCA_036274535.1 Blastocatellia bacterium | reverse complement strand
ACTCTGCGCAGGCTCTGCGCGCTCCGCGCCTCTGCGGTGAAAAAGGTCTGCGCCAATCGTTGTTCATCCTCGGCTCGAAGTTTGTAAACCAACTCACCTGATTCTCAATAAACTGCGCCTTGATGCGTCAAGTCGCAAGTCCCTCCCGCTGGTCCTTATAGCGAGCCTCAGATTTTTGCTATGAGTAAAAAAACGAGCGTGGTCAGGCAAGGCGCAGGCACGCTCAAAACTTTATTTAACCTGAAAGGAGAATAACACACGTCACGCAGAACCGAGAATACTCGCCGTTCAAATCACGGCAATAGAGGAGATCCGGGATGGGATCAATGCGAAGCCGGACGTTCTCTTTCCTGTAACAGGGATGAGAGCGGAGAGCGCCGGTTTTTTTTCTCGCGCCAATATCGAACTTCAACGCCTTACTCGCGACGCGCTCGAAGCCATCATTACTGCTCACCCCAACGGGGACAGCTTAAAAAGTCACCGGTTCTCCCGGTCTCAAAACGCTACGCTCGCGACGGCCGCG
This sequence comes from Blastocatellia bacterium, assembly GCA_036274535.1. GTDB lineage: Bacteria > Acidobacteriota > Blastocatellia > RBC074 > RBC074 > JAJVID01. The sequence goes on along the minus strand of DASUFM010000120.1, from coordinate 4,359 downwards.
ACTGACAAGGAGCGTTGTTCCTACGAGCAGCGCCATGCCCACCGCCACGGCGCCGACCGCCGTCGAGTTTGCCGGCGTCGCACGCAAAAACTGATTAACCGCCACCGCAATCAACGCCCAGATGACCGTCAGAGCGTACGGCGCATTGCCCCTCATCGCTGCGGTCGCGACGGACGCGATCACGCCTGCCAGCAGCAACGCGACAACGCCCCACGTCTGCGTATCAACGCCCCATCTGTTCCATCCATAAGCGGTGAGGGTTTGAGCGATGTTGGCGACCGTGGCGACCGTGATCCAGCCTAGAAATACGCTGAACGTGACATAGACCAACCAGGCTTCGGCCCTCGAAAAAGTCGCGGCGCTCCTGTATGCGCGCGCGACCACGCCGACGAGCGAGGCCAGCAGCCATAGCATGACCGCGACGCTCAGCGCAAACAACGAACGCTGGAACACAAGCATCCAGGCCGATGTCGCCGCCATCGCCGAAGCTGTCAGCCAGCCGACGCGCCGCAGCAAAGGGTTCTCGCGCTCCGCAGGCAACGCCTGCCAGACGGCATACCCCAGAGACAGAGCGAAGATCAGATTCCAGATCGTGAACGCGTACCCGGCAGGCGCGACGTAAGTCGGGTAGCGGTCTGAAATCTCGCCGATACTCGGTCCGGTGATTCCCAATTGCGTAAGCGCGGCCACCACGGGCTGCGCGACTGCGAAACAAACATTGAGCAATTGTCTAAGTTTGTCATTCGGCATAACTTGTTCACTCCCTTCTTCCACTATAAAAATCTCGCCAATTACGCGGCGGCGGTTTTACTTTAATCCTCCCACCAGGCGCTGAGTCTGTCTACACTGATGCCGGTCAGTTTGGAAATGGCGCGGATTGGAAGGAGTTACTTATTCATGCAATTCCGCGTGTTTCGAATTTAACTGTCTTACATTTTTCCGGGAAGATTATCATTCGCTGGTCTGAGATTTGCGTCATAAAGCGATTGGGGCGCGGGGATGATCCTGGCCACCCGCTGCCGCGTAGATAGTTCAAACAAAATAAGAAGAGAAGATGCCGCTTGAGAGCACTCCGACAATCAAAGGAAGCGACCGAAAACCGCTGATATTGCTGACCGGCGCCACAGGCTACGTTGGCGGGCGTTTATTGAATGTTCTGGAGCGTTCGGGGCATCGTGTACGATGTCTCGCGCGGCGGCCCGGCGCGCTACGCGCCAGAGCGGCGGCGGAGACGGAGATCGTGGCGGGGGACACGCTCGACCCGGCTAGTCTTGAAGTTGTCATGCAAGGAGTGCAGACCGCATATTACCTGGTCCATTCGATGGGCGCGGGCGGCGACTTCGAAGACAAAGATCGCCAGGCGGCCCGTAATTTTGGAGAGGCCGCGCGCGCGGCCGGGGTGAAGCAGATCATCTATCTGGGCGGACTGGGCGAAAGCGACGGCCCGCTCTCGCCGCATTTGCGCAGCCGGCGTGAGGTCGGCCGTGTCCTGCGAGAATCCGGCGTTCCCGTCATCGAGTTTCGGGCCTCGATCGTCATCGGCTCCGGCTCTCTATCTTTCGAGATGATTCGGGCTTTGACTGAGCGGCTGCCGGTGATGATTGCTCCGCGCTGGGTGGCGACGCCCGCTCAGCCCATCGCGATTGAAGACGTCCTCGCGTATCTGATCGAAGCCCTGAAATTGCAGCCCGGTGAGAGTCGGATTTTTGAGATCGGCGGGGCGGACCAGGCCTCTTATGGGGAGATCATACAGGAATATGCCCGACAGCGCGGCTTGCGACGCATGATCATCCCGGTACCCGTCCTTACCCCGCGGCTTTCCAGTCTCTGGTTAGGATTGGTTACCCCAGTATATGCGCGCATCGGGCGGAAACTGGTCGAGAGTCTACGCCACCCGACCGTGGTGAGAGACCGTTCGGCGCTGCAGGTCTTCGGCGTTCGCCCGCGGGGGATTCGGGAGGCGATAGCCAGGGCTTTGGTCAATGAGGATCGCGCGTTCGCCGAGACGCGCTGGTCCGACGCATTCTCTTCGGGCGGCCGGCTGGCGAGTTGGGGAGGCGTCCGTTTTGGTTCGCGATTGGTGGAATCACACGTCGCGCGTGTCAGGATTGATCCATCCCGGGCGTTCGAACCGATTCGGCGCATCGGCGGACGCTCCGGCTGGTACTACGGCGATTGGTTGTGGCGGATCCGAGGGCTTCTGGATTTGCTGGTCGGCGGCGTCGGAATGCGGCGCGGGCGTCGCGATCCTGAATGGCTGCGTCCCGGAGAGACGCTCGATTGCTGGCGCGTCGAAGCATTCGAGCCGAACCGGCTTTTGCGGCTGGCGGCGGAGATGAAGCTGCCGGGCAGGGCCTGGCTGGAATTTGAAGTGGAGCCGGAAGAAGCCGGCTCGACCATTCGCCAAACGGCGATCTTCGATCCGGCGGGTCTAACGGGACTGGTTTACTGGTACGCGCTCTATCCGCTGCATCATTTCGTCTTCGCCGGTATGTTGCGGCGGATCGCGCTCAGGGCGACCAGCCTGTGAGCAATTGGTTGGCGGGAACGCATGAAAATTTACGTCCTCGAACGCAAACAAATAGTCCCACGCCCGCGGAGCGAGACCTTCGCTTTCTTCAGTGACGCGTTCAACCTCGAGCGGATCACTCCGTCGTTTCTGCGGTTTCGCATCGTGACGCCGCCGGCGCCAGAGTTGGAAAAGATGTTGGAAAAGACTGTTCATTGCCTGCGACCTTCAATCGACTCGCAGCGCGATCATCGGCTCAACCTTCGTCGCCCGCCGCGCCGGCAGATAACACGCGATGAACGCCACGCTGGCAAGAATCAGCGCCGAGGAGCCCAGAATAAGTGGGTCCATCGGCTTCACTTCAAATAGCAGCCCCGTCAAAAATCGTGTCAGCCCGAAGGATGCCACCAGCCCGGCGGCCACGCCCATCAAAGCGGCGGCCATGATGCGATTCAGAACCAACCGGATGACATCGACTTTGCGCGCGCCGAGCGCCATGCGAACGCCGATTTCACGAGTTCGTTGGGCGACCGAAAAAGCGACCACGCCGGAAATTCCAACGGCGGCGAGCGTCAAAGCCAACAATGAAAACGCCACCAACAGCATCATTGGGAACCGCCGCGAACCCACCGACTGATAAATCACTTCATCCATTGTCTGGACGCCGGAAGCGGCGCGGTCAGGTTCAATACGAGCCAGCGCCTGTTTGATTTGATTGAGGAACACTCCCGAATTTGCCGCTGTGCGCACAACCACGCTCATCATGGGCCAGGCAGCCTGGCTATAGGGGCGGAATAACAACGGGCCCGGTTGCTGATCCAGGCCGCCCTGTTTCACGTCCTGCGCGATTCCGACGACGGTCAGCCAGGGGCTATCCGAATTGAAGCCGCCAATTTTGATGCGCTTCCCCACAGGGTCTTCATTCGGCCAGTATCGCCTGGACAAAGACTCATTGATGACAGCGACGCCGGGCGCATTCTGCGAATCCAGTTCAGTAAATTCGCGCCCGCTGATCAACTTGATCCCCATCGTCTGGAAATAATTCGGGCAAATTACGTTGTATCTGGCGCCCGGCTGATTTTCGGGACCTGGATCAGGCCGCCCCTCGATCACGAATCCGCGCCCCGCATATCCTCCACCGACGGGCAGATGGCTGGTCGCGCTGACTGAAACCACGCCGGGGATGCTCCCCACGTGTTCCTGCAAATTACGAGCGAATTGAGGGTGCGCGGGCGGGCCGACATAAGTGTTTTCCTGCGGCAAGGAAATGTTCAGCGTGATCACATTGTGAGGATCGAAACCCGGCGTGACGTTCAGCAGCCGCGCCATGCTTTGAATCATCAACCCGGCGCCGGTCAGTACGACCAGAGCCAATGCGACTTCAAGAACGACCAATCCCTGACGCAGCCTGGCGCCGCCGCCGGTCGTCCCGCGACTGCCTTCCTGCAATGATTCATTGACGTTTCGTTTGGAGAAGATCAGGGCGGGCGCCAAACCGAAAATGATCCCGGTCAGGCAGGTGATGACCCAGTTAAAAGCCAGCGCCTTGTAATCTATGGCAATGCCTTCGGTTGAACTGATCGATCGGAACGGAACCGCACGCAGTTCGCCCGGCAATATTTTCAACAACAGATTACCGCTCCATGCGGCGACCAGAATTCCGCTCAGACCGCCGGCGAAAGCCAGCAGCATGCTTTCCGTCAACAACTGGCGAACCGTGCGCGCGCGACTGGCGCCGAGCGAGGCGCGGATCGCAAACTCGCGGCCCCGCGCGGCTCCGCGCGCCATCAGCAAATTGGCGACATTGACACAGGCGATCAGCAAAACAAGCCCTGCCACGGCCAGCAGCG
>DASUFM010000119.1:0-3180 GCA_036274535.1 Blastocatellia bacterium | reverse complement strand
CAGTGTAAGCGATGAAGCTCGTATCGCCGGGACCAGGCCGAACACAATACCTGTAAACGCTGCGATCAACAGAGTAAACCCGAGAGCGCCCGCGTCCACGCGAACCTCTTCGAGAAGCGGGATGCGGACGGCATCCAGATGCGACAGCAGACGAGTCCCACCTACGGCGAGCGGCAGTCCAACCGCCGCGCCGCAAAGCGACAGCGCGAGGCTTTCAGTCAACATCTGTCGGATCAGTCTGCGCCGGCCCGCCCCCAACGCCGACCGGATGGCGATCTCTTTCTCGCGCGTCGCCGCGCGAGCGAGGAGCAGATTGGAGAGGTTCGCGCACACGATCATCATCACCAGTCCCACGGCGCAGGCGAGAACCAACATTGCTGAGCGCAGTTGCCCGCTGACGTGTTCGCGCAGCGCGCTGACCTTCGGCAGAAATGTATTTCGCTCAGGATGCTCGCGATTGCCGCGCTCGGCGATCGTTTGCGTCTCCGCCCGCGCGGCTTCGATAGTCATGCCAGGCTTCAGGCGTCCGACGAGTGACAGCGTATTTCCCAACCGGTTTGTTTGCTCGCTCAACGGAAATGGCCGGTATAAATCAATCCGGCTCCCCGGAGCGAAGACCGTGGCGAAGTCGGGCATAACGCCCACGACGGTCACCGGCGCGTCGTTGAGCGTGATGGCGCGGCCTACAATTCCCGGATCCGAAGCGAAACGCCTCTCCCAAAGACGATGACTGAGCAATACGGCCTGCGGCCCGTTCAACATGCATTCTTCGGGGGTAAAAAGTCTTCCCAGTTGTGGCCGCACCCCAAGCAACTGGAAGAAGTTCTCAGTGACTGGCGCCCCGGTCAGACGCTCCGGTTCGCCGGAGCCAATGAGCTTATCGTCGCCTGTGTTGTAAAAGGGACAATACGCCGCCACATCGGAAAACGTCCGGCTCTGCGCCCGTAGTTCCTGAAGTTGCGCCACCTGAACGGTTACCCCCGATAAGCCATCCTCCCCACTGTTCGCAATCCATAACAGGCGTTCGGGGGCCTCGAAGGGCAACGGACGCAGTAGAAGCGCATTAATTACACTGAACACCGTCGAACTCGCGCCCACGCCCAATCCGATGATCAGAATCGCGAAGGTCGCCAGCCTGGCGTCACGCCGCAGCGTTCGAAAGCTGTAGCGAATGTCTTGTAAGATGGTCTCCAGCGCCGGCAGCCCACGGCTCTCATTGTGCAGTTCCCTGGCCGTATCCATTCCTCCGAGTCTGATCATCGCCCTTCGACGAGCCTCTTCGGCGGACATGCCCTGTTTGAGATTGTCTTCGATCGCCATCTCAATATGAGCGGCGAGTTCCTCATCGAACTCACGGTCCAGTTTCCGTTTGCGAAAGAATGAGGAGATCCGAGCGAGCGATTCCCGAATTGAAATCATCGTTTTGAATCCTCTGTTGATGAAGCGAACACACGACCCATTACATCCGCCAACCGACGCCAGTATGCGGCGTCCTCAGCGAGCTGCTTTGCCCCCCGCTTCGTAATTGAATAGAACTTGGCCTTCCTGTTGTTCTCGGAAATCCCCCACTTCGCGGAGATAAATCCGCGCTGCTGCAGGCGCACCAGCGAAGCGTAAATTGTCCCCTGGTTCAGCAAAACCTGATCCCCGCTGACCTGTTCAATGCGCCTCGCGATCCCGTACCCATGGAGAGACCCCATGGTCGCGAGCGTCTGCAAAACCATCACATCCAGAGTGCCCTGGAGCAGATCGAGTTTGTTCGATGTCATAGAAGAATCTCCTGTGTCACTGCCACATAAGCATAGCTCATTTCCTGTGGTAACGCCACAGATATTTCAACTGGCCGCCGCCGGCCTGGAGCATTCTGAAAGGCTGACTTGACAACCAGGTCTTTCCAATCGGCGGACCAGGTTGTGTTTCAGTCGTTCCGGCTCCAATCGCTCGAGATAATCCGCGTCCAGTTCCTGGTAGTGAGTATCACTGGTCAGGACGTGGTAAATCGCGATCAGGAGTTTATGCGCTACCGCGACCACGGCGCGTTACGCCAACAATGGCGCAAGTACGAGAACTCATATTAAATCCGAATTTTTGAATCCATTCCCACTGATTTCTTCATAGCTTCCGTTTTTCTTCTCTTCAATGAAATCCCTTCATTTGTGGCGTTTTTCAATCGGACCGCGAACCGAATCCGCAATGGAATAACTATTGCGCAGATAAATGCCGAACTTTTGTTCAAGCGCTTTGGATTAGGCTCCAAGCTAGGGCACGACAAAATTATGTAAATAGGAGGGAGAAAACATGAAAATCAGAGCAGTGTTTTTCACGTTCTTGTTTTTTTATCTAACATTGGCGGCATTCGCACAGACGAGCCGTGGGACGGTCACCGGCACAATCACCGATCCGAACGGCTCCGTGATCGCCGGCGCCGCCGTCATACTCACCAACACGGGTACGGCCGTCAGCCGCTCGACCGTTACGAACAACCAGGGGATTTATCGCTTCGACGCCGTGGATCTCGGCGACTATACGATCAAATTCACGGCGACCGGATTCGGAGAAGTCGTCAAGTCCAACGTCGTCGTAAGCGCCAACCAGACGGCCACGATAGACACGCAGCTGCAACCCGGCGCGCAGGCTCTTTCAATCAGCGTGACCGCGGAAACCGGCGCGTTGTTGCAAACCGAGACCCCGGTGCGCGGCGGCAACATCGATTCCACTCGCATCGTCGAATTGCCTGTCGCCACACGCAACCCGGCCATGCTGGCGCTCACGCTGCCCGGCGTCTCGACCAATCGCTTCGGGTTCGGCGTCGGGACTTTCTCGGTCAACGGCGGGCGCGGGCGCTCGAACAACTTCCTGATCGACGGGACGGAAAACAACGACATCTCGGTGGCGGGTCAAGGCTTCCAGATAAAAAATCCCGACGCCGTGCAGGAAGTTTCGGTGCAAACTTCCAACTACGACGCGGAATTCGGGCGCGCGGGCGGCGCGGTGGTCAACGTCGTTACCAAGTCCGGCGGCAGACGATTTCATGGCACGGCCTCCTGGCAGTACGACACGACGCGCGATGACGCGATCACCAATAGGCAGTCGCTGTCCGATGATATACGCAAGCGCGGATATCCGCCTTACGGCACGGAGCACATCTTCGCCGGCACACTCGGCGGCCCGGTCAGATTG
>DASUFM010000118.1:0-9458 GCA_036274535.1 Blastocatellia bacterium | reverse complement strand
ATGGTCATTCCGGCGTCGATGCTGAAGACGCCTTCGCCGTTCTGGCTGAGTTTGGCGGCCAGAACTTCGTCATGTTCGTCCTGAATCTCGCCTACGATCTCTTCGAGCAGGTCTTCGAGCGTCAAAATGCCCTCGACGCCGCTGTGTTCGTCGACGACTATGGCCAAGTGGACGCTGCTTTTCTGCAGGCTCTGCAGGACGTCTCCGAGTCTGGCGGTGTCCGGAATGAAGATCGGCTGGCGCATGACTTTTTCCAGATCGAACTCGCCCTTCTTGAGCAGGAAGGGCATGACATCCTTGCTGTGAAGCACACCGGCGATCTGGTCGAAATTCCCGTTGTAAACCGGCAGGCGCGAATAACCTGACACCTGGAACTGGCGCACGACCTCTTCGAAACCGGCGCGCTGTTCGAGGGCCACGACCTCAGTGCGCGGGATCATAATTTCGCGAGCGGTCAGATCGGCGAAATCGAAGACGTTGTGGATCATCTCGCGCTCTTCTTCCTGCAAATGGCCTGATTGATGGCTGAGATTGATCAAATGGCGTAGTTCCTCCTCCGTATAGACGGTGTGATGGCCCGGTCTGAAGTCAACGCCGAAAAGTCTGAGGAACTTGATGCCCGAGACATTGATCAGCCAGATGAATGGCTTGAAAGTCTGGTAAAAAATCTCCATCCACCGGGCTGTCGCCAGGGAGATCGCTTCAGCCTTCTCGATCGCCAGGGCCTTCGGCGCGTATTCTCCCAACACCAGGTGAAAATAAGTGATCACGGCCAGCGCGATGGCGACGGCCGCGGAATGAGCGACCAGAGACGACGCCCTCGGCGGGAGAACATCCACCAGGATCGGCTCGAAGAGGCGGGCGAGCGTAGATTCGCCGACCGCGCCGAGAGCGAGGCTCGCGATGGTAATGCCGAACTGGCTGGCGGAAAGCATGGCGTCGAGTCTGTCCAGCGCGCGCAGCACGGCCCTGGCTCCGCTCTTTTTCGCCGCCGCCAAAGTCTCTATCTTCGAGCGGCGGACGCTGACCAGCGCGAACTCCACAGCGACGAAGAACCCATTTGCCAACACCAGAACCAGAACGGCAAGTATTTTGAGGGATACCCAAAACATAAGAAGGCGAGAAATTATAGCTTAACAGCCCTTTATCAGTCACGAATGAACGCTAATACTTGCGGATGCGGAGAGTTGTCTGGAAGTCGAACGGCTCAAAACTTCGCTTGTGTTTATATTGCCGCTCGGTGATATGATGTGATCTGCAAATTTTAGATTGGAAATTTCGAGGCTTCGTTATGCAGCGACCATGCCACAGATGCGGATTCACTTCAGACCGTCCGACGCGTTTTTGCCGTCAATGCGGAGCGCAACTGTTCGTGGAAAATGAAGCGTCTTCGGCCATAACCCGCCAACACGCCTCACAGCAACCGGCCAATCCATACGACGCGCCATATCAATCTCAACTTGCGCAGGCCCTTGTCGCGCAGAACAATCGCTCCGGCGGTCAAACGCCCAATACTTCCCGGCTCTATCCTGATCCGATGGCGCCGAACAATCCCAGCAATCCGGCCAATTATTCGGCCAATTATTCGGCCGATTATCCGGCCGATTATCTGGCCAGTTATCAACAGGCCGCGCCAAAGAAGTCCGGCGCATTGAAATGGATTTTGATTACCCTGCTCTGCGTCGCGCTGATCAGCGGGGCGATTAGCGCGATGGTTATCCACGTGATTCGCACGCAGCGCGGAGGCGCTGACGAAGTCACACGCGATGGGCGAATAAATCGCCCTCCTCGCCCGCAGGAGCCCGCGCCTCCCGCTTCCGGTCGCGGATCAGGCCTGGAGCAATACAAATATCCTAATGCGAAAGTGGAAAAATCAGTCAACTTTTCTGGAAATGAAGTCATAGAGATGACCACCGGCGACAGCGTCAGTGAAGTTAGTGATTATTACAAAAAACTGTTCGGGACGCCGATGGTCGAAAGCTCAGACAGCGGCGTGGTCTTTCAAATCCCCGGCCAGCCGATGACCATCATTACGATCGATCAAGACGATTCAGACTCCGATAAGACAGGGATCAAAGTGGTCCGAACCAATTTTCAGTTTCCCAAAATAAACTGATGGTTCGAAGCGGCGCGATATCGCTACATCTTCCAATCCTGAGTAACATTGACACCTTTCACAAAGGGCGGGACAATGGCGCTGGTCGCCAAGCCCTACTGAAATTTGACAGCGTGGAGGGTTCGATCTCTCAGGAATTCGCTTTGTGGTCTTAGAGTCTTATGATGACGCAACGACAACATCCTGCCCCGCCGATTCCAGACAAACTCTTCTTCAAGATCGGCGAGGTCTGTGAACTTGTAGGCGTGCAGGCGCACGTGCTGCGCTATTGGGAGACTGAGTTTCCGACGCTTCAACCGCAAAAGAACAGATCGGGCCAACGAACCTACCGTCGCAAAGATGTTGAGATGGCGCTGCGCATCAAGGAATTGCTCTATGAAGAAGGTTTCACCATCGCCGGCGCCAAACGAAAACTCGCCGGTGAGTCGCGCGCCGGAGCGACAAAACTGAAGATCGTTCCCCCGGGCGCCACGGCGAGCGATTTCGCTCCTGCGCCTCCAAGCGAACCTCCACAAGAGCCTCCTATACAGCCTCCCACTCAGCCGGCCACGCAGCCGGCCTCTTCTCCGGCGCCGCTGACATCCAGATTGTCCCGCGAAACAATACAACGCCTGCGCCTGATAGCAGAGGATTTATTGACAACACTAAATCGCGATGATACTAATTAACCTGCTTCATATATGATGGAGTTGTGAACGATTCGGGACGTGGCGCAGCCTGGTAGCGCGCTTGCTTGGGGTGCAAGAGGCCGTGAGTTCGAATCTCGCCGTCCCGACTTTTAAAATCAATAACTTAGAGGGAGCCGAAAGGCTCCCTTTTCTTCTTGGTGACGCATTCGGTGACGCATTCAATTTCTAATGCGGCGCCCGCGACTTTCACCCTGATCCATTCATTCCTCAAATAAAAAGAACTCGCTTTTCGCCGATCGCGCAACAACGCTGACCGCTTCGCTCTCTCTCCAAAACTATATCAGCAGCGCCCAAACGGTTCCAAGTACTGCTAGATTTCATCGCGGCCGAATAAACTCTATGATGAGCGCCTGGCCCAATTAGAAAAGAAGGGATTGTTATAATGGCAAAATCATTTCTAACCTTGCGGGATAAAATGGCGCCAGAACGGCGCACGCAGAATGAGCAACGCGCAACCGAACTGCTAGTCGAACTTGCTCTTCAAGAATTACGCAAATCTCTCAATCTGACGCAGGAGCAGGTCGCAGAAATGATGCAGATGAATCAGGCCGCGATTTCAAAGATGGAGCGGCAAAACGACATCTATGTCAGCACACTGCGCCGGTTCGTTTCGGCGCTCGGCGGAGAGCTTAAACTGGTCGCCTCATTTCCAGACAAAGAGTTCGTGATCAGTCAGTTTGATTGAGACTGACAGCATGAATGAGTGATGCTCAGCGAAGGCTCCCCCCTATCCGGCGCCCACGCTGGTGTACTCGAACAGGTTGAAGTAGTAAGCCGGACAACAGAGCCTAGTGATGGAGTATTCTCGCCATGTGTCGCCTAGTAGTCATATTCGCAATCCTCGGTTTCTCATGCGCTCTCACCGGCCAAGTCGCCGAGAGTGTCTCCGTTCCCCTTCCACCTCAGTACGATCTCTCAAGGGACGGGCGCGCCTTTCTACTCGACGAAGCCTCGCGCGCGTCGTTCTTCATGCTCGGGGAATTGCACGGCGAGAACGAAATCCCCGCGCTCGTTCGAAGCCTCTGGCCGTCCATGTGGAAGACTGGGTACCGATATGTCGCCGCCGAGATCAGCCCCTGGGCTGCGAACCGATTGGAGTTCGGCAGCAACGTGCCAATCTCCGGCCTATGGACGCAACCAGAAGCCACGTTCGTGACCTCGCTGAAGCGCGATCGCGCTGCAGTTCTTTGGGGCTGCGATATCGAGGAGGCGCAGCCCCATTTTCTAATTCGTGAACTGGCAGCGGAGAATCCCCGAAGCAAAGATCTGCAAGCGGCTGCGGAAATGGTGAAGAGCGGGTACCAACGCCGGATGGCGCCTGCGCTGCTTCAACTTGTTCAAGCAGCAGTCGGAGCGACGGATCGGCTGATCGGCGGCGTTTCGCTTCAAAACAGTCTCCTGCGAACACTGGAGGTCGAATCGGACAGGTTCAGTGGCGCGGCGCTCAGCGCCTCCGTTCGTCGCGAACGTGTGATGAAGGATCTTCTTCACAGGTACTACATGAGGACGGATGGGGCAAAGGTATTCCTACGCTTCGGAAGGAATCATCTGCACCGCGGCATCGATCGACGAGGCATATCGACACTCGGCAATTTTGTCGCAGAACTTGCAGAGGCCAAAGGTATGCGAGCGTTCAACGTTGCCGCATTTGCCGGCGGCGGCAAGATTCAGTTGCCTGGCCGCGCCATTGATTTCGACGAGCGCGGCGATGATCCCGCATTCGCGTATCTGGCGTCCATCGCACGATATCCTGCTACGGTATTCGATCTAAGGCCGATGCGCCAGCCGCTCCATCGGCTGCCGGCGAACAAACGATCGGCAATAGAGGCGAGTTTGGTGTATTGGGCCGATTCCTACGACGCGATAATCTTCTATCGCGAGGTCACACCATTGTAGATTGACGCCCAGCTAACATGCCGCTCCAGCCGACAAGCGGCGCGGAACGCCAACCATACATGGCGGCTATTTGGACAACAAGAAGATCTTCCAGACTGTGCCGCTCGCAATTGGGCGTTCAAGGTCGAACCAGGCCTGCGCCCATTCCAAAAGCGCCGTGACACAGCTAGCATGGATCGATGGCGGGATCTTCCATGTGTACGAGCATTCTCCGCTCTCAATGCGGCTCAGGAACTCGCGCATAGTGACATGTCCATCCGGCTCACATGGAATCTCCGCAATGGGACGCGCGCCGCGCTGGGCGAGAAACGCATCGACATCCTCCTCGATTCGAACGCCTGGATGAAAGGGGTCGCGGACACCGACCGCTTCGAATAGCGCGCGAGCCTTCTCACGGATTTGAACCCAGTCATCGTTCGAACCACCGTTGCCCCACTCGTGGAACAAGGGACTGCCTGGTTTAAGGACACGGAGCGTTTCGAGTAGCAAGCGCTGCCAGTCGGGGATGAGATAGAGGAGACGCGCGATAACAGCGGCGTCGAAACTTCCCGCAGCAAATGGAAGCTGGGTTCCATCACCGACGACGGCCGACACTCGCGCGCCGTCGGATTTCTGTCGCAGTGAGGTAAGCATTACCCAGGACGCATCCACCGCAATGACGGAATATCCTTTCCTCGCAAATGGGATCGCTACGCGGCCAGTACCAGCGCCCACATCTAGAATTCGAGAGCCGAGCGGAAGTCCCGTCACCTCGAGCATATGGGAAACAATACGCTCCGACATGAAGGCGCCGTGACGGCGGTCGTAAATGGAAGCGTTGCCCGAGAAATCGACCCGTTCAGTTCTGGCCTGGCAACGATTTGAGTCAAAATTCTCTGCTTTGTTCATTCTCTAACTCCGACCGCAAGCCGCAATCTGAAATACGAAACCAGTAGCAAAAGGCCATCGTTTTTCCAACATAGTCCCGGTAAATTATCACCCAATCCACTAGTGAGTGAAATTATGGCAGTTAGATTGGTAGCAGATTTAAAACCAGAATTTCAGAATGACAATATAAAATACCTGGTATTAGAGGAGGATACATTAGGTTCAGGTGGGTATTTTATATTTCTTCATGAACGCCTCGACGCTCCATGTCTCTATGATTATTGGTTCGAGACAATTGAAGACGCTAAATCTGCCGCATCTGAGATGTGGGGGATTTTGGAAGGTGATTGGAAATCGAGTTCTCACTAGGGCCAAGGCAATCGCGCTATAAAGGCCTCCGACTCACAGCTTTGCAGTTGATAGACTCAGATGGCGAGGCAGCGTAGGGTGGTGTCGTTCGGCCGCTCCTCTTATGCCATCCCGGACCTGGACCTGACTCAGGTAGTCAATGCAAGATTGTAGACGCAGAAGTCCGTTTGCAACTTCCAGCCCTCATATTCATAGAGCGCCTGGGCGCTTGTGTTGGTCACTTCAGTGGACAATGTGATCCGAACCGCGCCCACAGCTTTCCCATAATCTGCCGCCGCGCGTAGAAGCAACCTGCCGATACCAGCGCGTCGGGCTTCTGGCGCGACAAACAGATCGTTGAGAATCAGAATGCGGGCGGCGGCTCCCGATGAAAAGCTAGGGAACAATTGGACAAATCCCAAAGCCGCTCCGCTTTCATCAATTGCCAGAAAGATGGTCGACTCGCTGTGTTGAAAACGCTCCAATAGAAACTTCCTCGCCAGAGCGAGGTCGGCCGGCTTACGATAAAACTGACGATAGGCGTCAAACAGCGGAGCCACCAGATCCACGTCAACAACCGTGGCCTGCCGCACAATTACCGTATATCTTCTATTCATTGAGTGATCATCCAATTGCAAAACTTTCCGAAAGTTAATTTCCAAGCGCTGTCCAATATCAGGTATCAATGGTAACGTCATCCCACTCCTGCCCCATATAACCGATCAGCCAATTTAGAGCATAATGTCGTTCATAGACTACTCCTGGATCGAGATTCCCAGGCGAGTCCTCGCCCTTGATCCGCGCATCGACAACAGCCCAATCATATCTATAAATCAAATCCGCTTCGTCGAGAATCTCCGATATCGGCCGACTCTTCGCCTGCTGGATTAAATCTTCTGATGGGATCTCAAGAACCATTCTCACCGCAGTCTGCACATTACAAATTGAAATGGGCGCGCCCAGATCTTTCACACGCCTCAACGCCCAGAGCAGAACCCATAGGCTTTCATACCGCCACTTAAAATTGATCATCTCCTGTCTGGCTGGCCTTTTCTTCAGTAGGAACTTTTTTTCCTCAGGCGTTGCACATGCCCATACGTCTTTCCCCTTCAACAGGTCTATGACCTCCTGCTGCTTCAAGCCCTCTCCTCTGAGAGCTACGGCGCAAAGCCCAACCGCCCGTTTAGCAATATCCTCGGCTGACCGTGAGACTGTTTCCTCTTCCGACTCTATTGCCGGCAGAGATGGGTTAAGGGGTATTCCCTGGGTCTTTAACAGTTCTTCCGAACGTCGCTTGCGTTTTTCAGGATCGGTCATAAATTTGGTTCGCTACAGATATTCTTTCTACCAATCTCGTCATCGGTTCAGTGTCGCTAGACCCCGTCCCGCGTGTTGCCGTCATCAGGAATGTAGCCCCGAATCGTCCGCGCGTCATAGACAGGTTAAACAATTTGATTTACAACTCAAACGCATAATTTCGTTAGCGCCGCTTTGAAAATGGAGGTTGATCATGAAATTCCGACGATTCCTGATTTCCCTATCAATCGCAACAGCGCTGCTTGCGCCTGTAGCTTCTGAGGTGGTGGCATGTACTTGTCCGGTTGTCGGCCCGCCATGCGAAGAGTACTGGAAAGCTGAGGCGGTGTTCGCCGGAAAAGTGATGAAGCAGTCAATATTCACTGTAGTAGAAGGCGATGGGGATTCAAGGTCTGAATATCAACAGGTCCTGGTGCGATTCTCAATAGAACAAAGGTTCAAAGGAATCACAGGAGACGAAGTGGAAATAGTCACCGGCCTGACCGGCGGCGCTTGCGGTTATCACTTCAAAGATGGCGAGCGTTATGTCGTATACGCGGTTCGTAGTGGTCAAGACAAAAATCGTCTGTATTCTGGCATCTGCAACCGCATCAAGCTGGTGGCTGAAGCTGAAGAAGACTTCGCTTACTTTCGCGCTATTCCTGAAGCCGGGAACGGCGGCCTTGTTTACGGAAGAGTGAAAAAGTTGACCACGCCGCTGAGTTTTAATAGCAGATATCAGGAATCCTATCTAGACAACATTAAGATCACCATCGAGGGGAATGGAAGACAGTTCGAGACAACGACAAATAAGGACGGATATTATCAGGTGAGTGGGCTGGCCCCGGGGCATTACGATGTCAATGCAGCTATCCCTGATAGACAGAATTCCCATTCTCAGGGGGCGGTCGACGTTGTTGACCGTGGGTGTGCGGCGCGAGATTTCTTTCTCTCTGTTAATGGGCAGATCGGCGGGAGAGTTTCGGACGAAAATGACAACCCGCTTCCTAACATCAGGGTGGACATAATCTACGCCAAAAACTCTCAAGACTTCTCTCCGAAAGGCAAATGGGGATATACCGATAAGGACGGTCGTTACAAAATCGATTGGCTTCCGCCGGGAGATTATTACCTGGGTGTGGGATTGGTAGGCGCGAACAGTAATCTCTGCCCATATCCGCGCGTCTTCATTCCAGATTTCGGCGACGCCAAAAAGCCCAGGGTCGTAAGTTTGGATGAAGGGCAGAAGGTTGAAGATCAGAATATCAGCCTGCCTTCGTTCACTCCTGACTTTGAGTTTGAGGTGGAAGTTGTGTGGCCAGATGGGAGCCCGGTGGAAGCTGCTGTCTTACAACTCCACAGCGATAGGGCGATTGCTCAAGTGGAACCGCAGAAAGATCCTGACGGCAAGAAGGGACATTTCCTCGTCAAAGCTTTCAAGGCGTGCAGCTACCTGGTCACCGCATTCACATATGGCCATCCTGGGGAACCAGGAGGCGGAACGCAATGGCACGAAGAAATAAAACTTGACTCGTCAGCAAACTTTACGAAGCCGATTCGTCTGACGCTTTCAAAACCCGGCTTCTGTGTACACCTGACGCCTAAGTAGCAATGGTAAACCATAATGGCGGTAGGACAGAACATATTACGCAAAGAAGGACGCGAAAAGCTGACCGGCGCGGCGCGCTACGTTGACGACACCACGCTCGAAGGCATGCTTTTCGGCAAGACCATTCGCAGCCGAATCCCGCGAGGCCGGATCAAAACGATCAATTTCGATAATTATGACGATTACGTTTGGGGCTGAATGGGATAATTATGACAACAGCTAATCACCGGTTCATCGAAACAAACGGCATTAAGATGCATATTGCGGACCAGGGCGAGGGGCCGCTGGTCGTTTTGTGTCACGGGTTCCCGGAACTGTGGTACTCCTGGCATCATCAATTACCGGCGCTGGCTGGCGCCGGATACCGCGTTGTGGCGCCGGACCAGCGCGGTTACGGCCAGACCGAGGCGCCTGAAGCAATCGAAGCCTATGACCTCACACAGTTGACTGCTGATATCGTTGGCCTAGTCCAAGCGTTGGGCGAGGAGCAGGCCGTTATCGTCGGGCACGACTGGGGGGCGGTGGCGGCCTGGCATTGCGCCCTGCTGCGGCCAGATATCTTCCGCGCCGTCGCTCTGCTGAGCGTTCCTTATCGTCAATGGTCCTGGACGACCATTCGCCCGACCGATGCAATGAG
>DASUFM010000117.1:0-9811 GCA_036274535.1 Blastocatellia bacterium | reverse complement strand
GCGCTGGACGAGGGCGCGCCGCCGATAGCGAATTTATCAGACGGCAAGCGCGAATTGGCCGAGGGCATTGCGCAGGCGCTGCGTGAAGCGGAGCGCCCGCTGGTCGTCTCCGGGCCGGGCTGCGGCTCCGAAGCGGTGATGCGAGCGGCGGCCAATGTAGCGTGGGCGCTGCGCAAGACCGGTCGCGAGGCGGGGCTCTGCTTCACAATGCCCGAATGCAACAGTCTTGGAGTCGGTCTTATGAGCGGCGGAAGCGTCGACGCGGTCTTCAAAGCGGCCGAGAAGAAGGCGGTGGATACGGTGATCGTCCTGGAAAACGATCTTTACCGCCGGGCCGACGCGCCGCCAGTGGACGCGCTGCTCAGCGCCGCCAGACACGTGATCGTCATCGATCATCTGGTCAATGCGATGACGCCGAAAGCCGAAGTGGTTCTTCCGGCCGCCACATTCGCCGAAGGAGACGGGACGATGGTGAATAACGAAGGGCGCGCGCAGCGCTTCTATCAGGTCTTTCCGCCCGAGGGTGAGGTTCGCGAGAGTTGGCGCTGGCTGCGGGACCTGATGATCGCAGCCGGGCATAAACAGGCCGCGACCTGGCGCAATCTGGATGACATCACGGCGGCGATGGCGCGCGAGGCGCCTGTCTTCGAACCGATCCTGAAGATTGCGCCGCCGGCGAGTTTCCGCGTCACGGGCGAGAAGATACCACGCCAGCCGCATCGTTACAGCGGCCGCACGGCGATGCTGGCGAACATCACGGTTCACGAGCCGAAGCCGCCCGCCGATCCCGATTCCGCGCTCGCGTTCTCCATGGAAGGTTATGAAGGGCAACCGCCGCCGCCACTCATTCAACGCTACTGGGCGCCGGGTTGGAACTCCGTCCAGGCGCTAAACAAATTCCAGAGCGAGGTTGGCGGACCTTTGCGCGGCGGCGACCCGGGGCGCCGTCTGATCGAGCCGCCTCGGGGCGTGACGGCGGCTTACTTCAACGAGCCGCCGGCGGCTTTTCAGCCACGCGGCGGCGAGTGGCTGGTCACACCGCTCTATCACATCTTCGGGTCGGAAGAATTAAGCGTCCTGTCGCCCGGCGTCGCGGAAAGAGCGCCGCAGCCGTATCTGGCGTTGAACCCCGATGACGCGCGCGCGCGGCGCGTGAATGAAGGAGAAGAAGTCGAACTGGTTTTGGAAGGCGCGGTCTATCGCCTGCGCGTGGAATTTCATACGGCCCTGCCGCGAGGCGTGGCCGGATTGCCAGCCGGATTGCGCGAATTGCCGTGGGCGGCGTTGCCGGCATGGGGACGGATAATTTGAGATTTGAGATTCGAGATTAGTCAATGCCATCACTTCTGATCGTCATCGGCGTTCTGTTCGCGGCAATGACCGTCAGCGCCGGCCTGATCTGGCTGGAGCGAAGGCTGCTGGCCCTGTGGCAGGATCGTTACGGTCCGAACCGCGTCGGGCCTTTCGGATTGCTGCAGGTATTGGCCGATATGATCAAGATCTTCACCAAGGAGGATTGGATTCCGCCCTTCGCCGACAAGCCTGTCTTCATCATCGCCCCGGCGATAGTCGTCGTGACGGCTTTGCTCAGTTACGCAGTCATTCCTTTCGCTCCGGGTGTCGCGGTGAGCGACCTTAACATCGGCCTGCTCTTTTTTCTGGCGATGTCGTCAATAGGCGCATACAGCGTGGTCCTGGCCGGTTGGGCCTCGAACAACAAATATTCCCTGCTGGGCGGACTGCGGGCGTCGGCGCAAATGTTGAGCTATGAAGTCTTCATGGGCTTGTCGTTGATGGGAGTGGTGATGTTCGCCGGGTCGTTCAACCTGCGCGAGATCGTCGAGGCGCAAAGAGGCATGTGGTTTTGCATCCCGCAGTTTCCGGGTTTGGTGATCTTCCTGGTCGCCGGCGTCGCCGAGACGCACCGGCTGCCGTTCGATCTGCCTGAAGCGGAGAGCGAACTCGTGGCCGGATACCACGCGGAATACTCGGGCATGAAGTTCGGAATGTTCTTCGTCGGCGAGTATCTGGGCGTCACGCTGATTTCCGCGATGACCGTGGCGTTGTTCTTCGGCGGATGGCTGGGGCCGTGGCTGCCGCCACTGGTCTGGTTCTTCCTGAAGACATTTGTGTTGATCTGCGGCTTCATACTGCTGCGCGCCACGCTCCCGCGACCGCGCTTCGATCAGTTGATGGCCTTCGGGTGGAAAGTGATGTTGCCGCTGGCGCTCCTGAACATTGTCGTCACGGGAGGAATTTTGTTGGCGATGCGCTATTAACATAGATGAGCGTCAGCCACGAATGAACACGAATATCCGCGAATGGCGGCAAAGAGCGAAATCAAGAGAGATTTGTGTTCATTTGCGTTCATTGGTGGCCGAAATTCCTTTTTGAAATCCATACGGGAGTGGCAGTGATAAGTATCCTGAGAAGTATGTGGCAAGTGCTGTTGCACGCGTTTCGGCCGCGCGCGACGGTTCAATATCCTGACGAGAAGCTTTATCTGCCGCCGCGATGGCGAGGGCGAATTGTGTTGACGCGCGATCCTGACGGCGGCGAGCGTTGCGTGGCCTGTTACCTGTGCTCGGCGGCGTGCCCGGTGGATTGTATCGCGCTGCAGGCGACCGAAGACCAGGCCGGAAGGCGTTATCCCGAATTCTTTCGCATCAATTTCTCGCGCTGCATCTTCTGCGGCTTCTGCGAAGAAGCCTGCCCGACTTACGCGATTCAGCTCACGCCCGACTTCGAGATGAGCGAGTACAGGCGCCAGAACCTGGTCTACGAAAAGGAAGACCTGCTGATCAACGGCCCTGGTAAATATCCCGATTACAACTTCTACCGGGTCGCCGGATTGGCCATAGGCGGAAAAGACAAGGGGGAGGCCGAGAACGAAGAGCCGCCCGTCGACACGCGCGGCTTGATGCCCTGATTACGTCAGATGTCAGATGTCAGATGTCAGATGTCAGATGTCAGATGTCAGGCATCGGGTTCCAGGTTTCCGGTTTCAGTGATTGTTCGACCGCAACAAACTACTGACATCTGACATCTGACATCTGACATCTGACATCTGAAGTTATGAACGCAGTCTTTTACATTGCGGCGGCGGTGGCGGTGATATCGACCGTGATGGTGATCACGCGGTTGAATGCGATTCACGCGCTGCTCTATCTGATCGTCTCGCTGCTGGCGGTGGCGGTGGTCTTCTTCACGCTGGGCGCGGCCTTCGCCGCCGCGCTCGAAGTGATCACTTACGCGGGAGCGATTATGGTTCTTTTCGTCTTCGTGATCATGCTGCTCAACATGGGGCCGCAGTCCATATCGCAAGAGAGCCAGTGGCTGGATCCGAAGTCATGGATCGGGCCGGCGATTCTCGCGCTCATCCTGGTCGGCGCGCTGGCTTTCATCATCGCGCGCGGAGAGACTCGCGCGCCGGTCGCCGGCCCCGTGGAGCCGAAACAGGTCGGCGTGGCGCTCTATGGCCCCTACCTGCTCGGCGTCGAACTGGCCGGGCTGCTGTTGCTGGCCGGAGTGGTCGGAGCGCGCCGACTGGGTCGCGACTGGGGAGCGGAGATTGAAAGAGAGGAGGGGGAGACAAGGAGACAAGGAGACAAGGAGACAAGGGATCATATGTTTATTTCCATATTTCCCTGTCTCCTTGTCTCCTTGTCTCCCCCTCCTCTTATGACGGCGTCGATTCCCATGGAATACGGTTTGTTGCTGGCCGGAGCGCTTTTCGCGTTGGGACTGGTGGGCGTGCTCGTCCGCCGCGACATCGTTTTCATTCTGATGTCGCTCGAAATTATGTTGAATGCGACGGGGCTGGCCTTCGTGACCGCCGGCGCCAGGTGGGGGCAGCCGGACGGCCAGGTGATGTATATCTTCATTTTGAGTATGGCCGCCGCGGAAGTCGCGGTCGGACTGGCGCTCGTGCTGAAACTCAGGCGGCATTTCAAGACTCTGGACGCGGACGCGGCAAGCAAAATGCATGGGTGATCCACGCGATTCTTTATTTCCAATTCTCCATTCTCTCGCAAGAAAATGGAGAATTGAAAATGACAAAAGCTCACTATGACGATTGACGATCTAATCGCATTGTCGCCGTTGATCGCTGTCGCCGCGGCCGCGGTGGCGCTCATGCTGGTGATCGCTTTTTACCGCGACGCGCGGAGCGCCCTCGTTTGCGCGCTGATCGGGATCGCGCTGGCGTCCGCCCTGCTCCCGGCAGCGGCGTCCAGAGCGCCGCGACAGATCACGCCGCTGTTGATTCTCGATCGATACGCGATCTTCTACATGGGGTTGCTTTTCATCGCCAGTTTCGCCGTCGCGCTGATCGCTGACGGTTATCTGGACAGGCTGGGAGGCGAGTTGGAAGAGTTCTATCTGCTGTTGCTGCTCGCGACGGCGGGCGGGGCCGCGCTTGTGATGAGCGCTCATTTCGCCTCTTTCTTTCTGGGGCTCGAGATCCTCAGCGTTTCTTTATACGTCCTGATCGCATATTCGCGCGGGAGTTTGCCGGGCATCGAGGCTGGGATCAAATACCTGATCCTGGCTTCAGTCTCGGCGGCTTTTCTGCTGTTCGGGATGGCGCTGATCTATGCGGAGCTCGGGACGATGGAGTTCGGGCGAATGGCTTCGGGGATGGCCGGCGGCGCCGTTCGCCGGGAGCTGTTGTTGACCGGCCAGGCGATGATCTTTGTGGGCGTCGGATTCAAACTGGCGGTGGCGCCGTTTCACATATGGGCGCCGGATGTTTACGAGGGCGCTCCGGCGCCGGTCACGGCATTCATCGCGACCGTGTCAAAAGGCGCGGTCTTCGCGCTGTTCGTGCGGTACTTCGCGAATCTCGGCGACGAAGTCTTTCAGCCGTTCTTTCCGGCGCTTGCGGCCATCGCCGTCGCTTCGATGTTCATCGGCAATTTGCTGGCGCTGGCGCAAACCAACGTCAAGCGCATCCTGGCTTACTCATCGATCGCGCATATGGGCTATCTGCTGGTGGCTTTTCTGGCCGGCGGGAGCCTGGGCGCCACGGCCGTGGCGTTTTACCTGGTGGCGTATATCGTGACCAACCTGATCGCCTTTGGCGTCGTCGCGATCCTGTCGGGCCGAAAAGAGGCGGATGAGTTGGAGGATTATCGCGGCCTGTTCTGGCGACGGCCATGGCTGGCGACGATTTTCCTCGCGGCGCTGCTCAGTCTGGGCGGGATTCCGCTGACGGCCGGTTTCATGGGCAAGTTCTACATTTTGATGGCAGGCCTCGGATCGGCCCTGTGGCTATTGGTGATCATTCTGACGGTGAACACTATGATCAGTTTTTACTACTACCTGCGCGTCGCATTCATGATGTTTCGTGACGCGCCTGAAAGAGAGGCGGCGAGCAGGCCGCCGCCGTCGCTTTCGTTCGTGGGCGCCGCCGCGCTCGCCGTTCTCACGCTGTCGCTGGTGTGGATCGGGGTTTTCCCCAGCCCCCTCGTTCAAACTATTCGGTCTATGGTCGCTGGTCTAAGATGAGCAGAGCAGTAAGCAAAGCAGTAAGCAAAGAGATCCAGGAGATTGATGAGATAGAAACCCGTGAATGGCTCGATTCGCTGGATTACGTGATCGGCCGTCGCGGGCCAGAGCGCGCAAGAGAGTTGCTTGCGCAACTGGGAGTCTACGCGCAGCGGGCCGGGGTCAAAATCCCATTCACCGCCAACACGCCCTACATCAACACCATCCCAGCGGAGCGGCAGCCGGTCTATCCCGGCAGCCGCGAGATCGAGCGGCGAATCAAGAGCCTCGTGCGGTGGAACGCGCTGGCGATGGTCGTGCGGGCCAACCGCGAAGAGAGCGGCATCGGCGGTCACATCTCCACCTACGCGTCGGCGGCGACGTTGCTCGAAGTCGGCTTCAATCACTTCTTCCGCGCCAGGAACGCCGATCACGACGGGGACATCATTTACTTCCAAGGCCACGCCTCGCCCGGCGTTTACGCGCGGGCATTTCTGGAAGGGCGAATCTCGGAGGAGCATCTGCGCAATTTCCGGCGCGAGTTGCGGCCGGGGGGCGGCCTGTCGTCTTATCCGCATCCGTGGTTGATGCCTGATTTCTGGGAATTCCCGACGGTCTCGATGGGACTCGGTCCGATCATGGCCATCTATCAGGCGCGTTTTAATCGCTACCTCGAAGACCGCGGGTTGAAGGATCCGAACGACTCCAAGGTCTGGGCCTTCCTGGGTGACGGCGAAACCGATGAGCCGGAATCGCTGGGGGCTATCACGCTGGCCTCGCGCGAGAGGCTCGACAATCTGATCTTCGTCATTAACTGTAACCTGCAGCGACTCGACGGCCCCGTTCGCGGCAACGGCAACATCATCCAGGAACTGGAGGCCGCTTTCCGAGGCGCCGGTTGGAACGCCATCAAGGTGATCTGGGGCAGCGATTGGGACCCACTGCTCGCCCAGGATCGCGAGGGCCTGCTCGTCAAACGCCTGGGCGAAATCGTGGACGGCCAATGGCAGAAATACGCGACCGAATCCGGCGCTTACTTTCGCGAGCATTTCTTCGGCGCCGATCCGCGCCTGCTCGAAATGGTCAAACATCTCTCCGACGAACAACTACAAAAGCTGCGGCTCGGCGGGCACGACCCGCAAAAGGTTTATGCGGCGTACCGCGCTGCCGTCGAGCATCGAGGCTCCCCGACGGTAATCCTCGCCCGAACGATCAAAGGCTACGGCCTCGGCGAAAGCGGCGAGGGCAAAAACATCACTCACCAGCAGAAAAAACTCAACGAAGACGAACTGCGCCAGTTCCGCGCCCGCTTCGGCATCCCCATCTCCGACGACGAAATCGCCGAAACTCCTTTCTATCGCCCGCCGGAGGACAGCCAGGAGATTCAGTATATGCAGGAACGGCGACAGAAACTCGGCGGTTACGTCCCGTCCCGCGTCGTGGCGGTCGAATCCATTCGGGCGCCGGAAGAAAATCTGTTCGCGGAATTCTACGAGGGCACGAAGGGGCGCGAGGCATCGACCACGATGGTTTTCGTGCGATTGCTCGCGAAGCTGCTGCGCGACGAGCGGCTGGGCAAGCTGATCGTCCCCATCGTCCCGGACGAGGCCCGCACCTTCGGCATGGAGTCGCTCTTCCGCCAGGTCGGCATCTACTCGCACTCCGGCCAGTTGTATGAGCCGGTGGACGCGGCGACGCTGCTCTATTACAAAGAGGCGAAGAACGGACAGATTCTGGAAGAAGGAATCACCGAGGCGGGCTCGATGTCGTCATTCATCGCCGCCGGCACGGCTTACGCCACACACGGCGTCAACATCATCCCATTCTTCATCTACTATTCGATGTTCGGCCTGCAGCGCGTCGGAGACCTGGTCTGGGCGGCCGGCGATTCGCGATGTCACGGCTTTATGCTCGGCGGGACCGCCGGGCGCACGACGCTGCTCGGCGAAGGGCTGCAGCATCAGGACGGAAACAGCCATCTGCTCGCTTATCCCGTCCCCAACCTCATCGCATACGACCCGGCATACGCTTTTGAACTCGCCGTCATCATCCGCGAAGGCATACGCCGCATGTATGAAAATCAGGAGGACGTCTTCTATTACCTGACGCTGATGAACGAGAACTACGCGCATCCTCCCATGCCGGCGATGCCCGAAGGCGACCACATCAAAGACGGAATCCTGAAAGGCATGTATCTATTCAAGGCGGCGGAAGATGATTCATCCGAATCACAGGCCGAATTGCGCGCGCATCTGTTCGGCAGCGGGTCAATCCTCAACGAAACGCTGAAGGCGCAGGGACTGCTGGCGGAGAAATACGGCGTCGCCGCCAATGTGTGGAGCGTGACGAGTTACAAGGAACTCTATCGCGACGGCAATGAGGTCGAGCGATGGAACATGCTCCATCCGGCCGAGAAGCCCCGAACGCCGTACATCACCGAGCGCGTGGCCGGCGACGACGGCGTCTTCGTAGCCGCGACTGATTACGTCAAAGCTCTTCCCGATTCGATCTCTCGATGGCTCCCCGGACAATTGATCTCGCTCGGCACGGACGGATTCGGCCGCAGCGAAAACCGCGCCGCGCTGCGCGACTTTTTTGAAGTCGATTACCGATTCATCACCCTGGCGACGCTCGTCGCGCTTTCCCGTAAGCGCAAGATCAAAACCGAAGTCGTAACCCGGGCGATGCGCGATCTGGAGATCGATCCGGAGAAGGCGAATCCCAAATTGGCTTAATAACTATGCCACAGAGACACGGAGACACAGAGACGAAGAGACGGGGAGACAAGGAAACAAGGAGGCAAGGGGCAAGAGGAAAACCCTCCTTGTCTCCCCTTCTCCTTATCCCCTTGTCTTTGCTCCTCTGTGTCTCTGTGGCTCTGTGGCAAATTCATTTGTACTATGGCGACTGAAATAAAACTTCCGATACTTGGCGAGAATGTGGATTCGGGCGTGGTGGTGAACGTCCTGGTGTCCGAGGGCGATCAAGTGAGTGAGGGCCAACCGGTGATCGAACTGGAAACGGAGAAAGCCACAGTCGAAGTCCCGGCGTCGGCTTCCGGACGCATCAAAGAGATACGGGTGAAGGAGGGCGATACGATCAATGTCGGCCAGGTGATCTTCATGCTGGAAGAAGGCGCCGGCGCGGCCAAAGTGGAGGAGAAAAAACCGAAGCCTTCAGAAAAACCCGAAAAGAAATTGAGAGAAACGGCCGAAGCGCAGGAAGAAGAAGCCAGGGCCATGGCCGCGCCATCGAAAGCTCCGAGGGTGGAGACGCGGGCCAGGCCCGGCGCGGAAGAAGCGAAGAAGAAAGCGCCGCGCCATGAAGAAAAAGCCGAGAAAAAGGAGCCGCCGCGAGCCGAAGCCGCCAAACCTCGTCCCGAAATCAGGCCGAAGCCCGAGGAAGCGCCAGAGCCTGAGGCGCGCGAACTCATCGCCGCCTCGCCGTCCGTGCGCAGACTGGCGCGCGAGTTGGGAATAGATATCAACGAAGTGGCCGGCTCCGAGCCCGGAGGCCGCGTTTCCGAAGAGGATGTCAGGAATTACGCCCGCTCGATCATACTCAACGTGACTCGTCTGAGGCCCGCCGCTCAAACCGCCGCATCCACGCTTCCGGATTTCTCGCAGTGGGGCGACATAGAGCGTAAGCCTATGAGCGGCATTCGCCGCAAAACGTCCATGGCGATGAGCGAGGCCTGGCAGACGATCCCGCACGTCACCCATTTCGATCAGGCGGACATTACCGAATTGGAGGAATTGCGCGAGCGATTCGGCAGGAAGGCCGAAGCGGCCGGTGGCAAGTTGACTGTCACGGCCATCGCGATCAAGGTCATCGCTTCGGCGTTGAAAGTCTTCCCGCAGTTCAACGCGAGCGTTGACGCGCCGGCGGAGGTGATCATCTACAAGAAGTACTGCAACATCGGCGTCGCGGTGGACACAGACCGCGGGCTCCTGGTCCCAGTGATCAGAGACGCCGATAAAAAGAACATTCTGGAGCTGTCAGTCGAATTGACCGAACTGTCGGAGAAAGCCAGGAACAAGAAGCTCGCGATCGAGGAAATGCAGGGCGGATCGTTCACGATCACCAACCTGGGCGGGATCGGCGGCCTGAATTTCTCTCCCATCATTAACAGCCCGGAGGTCGCGATTCTCGGCATCGCGCGCGCGGCCCGCCAACCTGTATTCGTTGACGGACAGATCGCCCCACGCCTGATGCTGCCTCTCGCGCTTTCTTACGATCACCGTTTGATCGACGGAGCCGACGCCGCGCGCTTCCTGCGCTGGGTGGCCGAAGCTTTGCAACAACCCCTGCTGCTCGCGTTGGA
>DASUFM010000116.1:0-7074 GCA_036274535.1 Blastocatellia bacterium | reverse complement strand
AACAATGCGCCTGCGCCGCTCCCTACCGGTCGCGGTACTGACTCAATCTCGCGTAGTCTGATTTATAGCGAATAGCAATTATCGCGCATCGCGGTCAAGGAGTTGTTAACCGGTTGTAAACGCCTTGTAAAATTTGACTTGCTCAACGCTGAAATCTATATTGACTCCCGCCGAAAGCCCCCGGCTTCCGCAAATACCAGCAACGACAAATCTAAAATCACCAGGAGGCCGCCATGAGGCGCTTTATCCCCATACTCGCCGTCGTATTCCTGTTTTCGATTTTTCAACCGGGTTCCGCTTATACAGGTAAAGAGACCTGGCTGAGTGTGCGGTCGAAACATTTCCTGCTTGTCGGCAACGCCGGCGAAAAGGATATTCGCAAGGTAGGCGTGCGGTTGGAGCAGTTCCGGGACGTCTTTTCGCGGATCTTTACCAGGTCGAAGGCCAACTCATCAATACCGATCACCGTCATCGTCTTTAAGAATGACGGCGCTTTCAAACCTTTCAAACCTCTGTACCAGGGCAAGCCCGCCGCCGTCTCGGGGTATTTTCAATCCGGCGAGGACGTCAACTACATCTTATTGACTTCGGAGTTTCGCGAAACCAATCCATTCGGTGTGATCTTTCACGAATATGTGCATGCGCTGACCAGCGACAATTCGCGCCCGCTGCCGCCGTGGCTGAGCGAAGGCATCGCGGAGTATTACAGTTCGTTCGAGGTCGAACGCAACAATAAGAAGGTCTGGCTGGGGAAAGCGATCGCCAATCATGTCTTATATTTGCGCGAACAACAGTTCCTGCCGCTGCAGCGTCTTTTTGCGGTTGATCATGGTTCGCCGGAATACAACGAACGCGATCGCAAAGGGGTTTTCTACGCCCAGTCGTGGGCGCTGGTTCATTATCTGTTGCTGGGCAATGACGGGCGGAGGCGGCCGCAGCTTATCCAATTCATTAATGCGCTGGCCGGGGGCGCTCCGATTGACGACAGCTTCAAACAAATATTCCAGACTGACTACGAGACGCTGGAAAAGGAGTTGAAAGATTATATCGGGCGTAATTCCTATCCAGTTCAGACCGTGACCTTCAATGAAAAGCTGTCGCTCGACGCGGACATGCAAACGACTCCTCTGAGCGAGGCCGAAACGCAGTATTACCTGGGCGACGCGCTGTGCAGAATTCAGCGGCAGGATGATGGCGAGGAGTATCTGAAACGCGCCGTCGCGCTGGATCCGAAACTGGCGCCGGCCTTCGCCTCGCTGGGGATAAGTAATCTGCGGCGGAAGCGATTTCCCGAATCTCGCCAATACCTGGAGAAGGCGGTCGCCGCGAATTCACAGAATCATCTGGCGTATTACTATTACGCCTACACCCTCTATCGCGAACTTGTGGGCGAGGGACAACTGGTCACCACTTTGCCGAAGGATAAGGTAGAGATGATAAAAGCTACGCTGGAAAGCGCGATACAACTCGCGCCGGATTTTCCGGAGTCATACAACCTGTTGGGATTCATCCATCTGGCGACTGGCGAAAATCTGGACACGGGCGTGAGCGCGGTTAAAAAGGCGTTGGCCCTCGCTCCGGGGCGTGAAGATTACGCGATGACTCTGGCCCAGCTATATCTGCGGCAGGAGCAACTCGCCGAAGCGCGGCAGATAGTGGCGCCGCTCGCCCGCGCCGCCGCTCGCCCTGAGATTCGTTCGCGGGCCGAATCCATGCTCGAAACCATTGCGAAGATCGAACAGTTCAAAGCGAAAGCCAGCGCTTCGTCTGCGAAGCCCGAACAACCCAAAGCCCCGGTCAAAACCGCGCCACGCGTCAAAAGACGATCTGGGAGAAGACGCGAGACCGCTGCGACTGCGCCATCGGCGACGAAAGGCGAAACTGCGGCCCCGACACCATCCTCCAGCGGCGGCGAGACTGCCACGCCGGCGCCGGCGCCAACGGGGACGGGGATGCGCCTTCGCTTCGATGGGGAAAGGGTCGAGGGATTGCTCACGCGCGCCGATTGCAACAAGGGACTTACGCTGACGATCAAATCCGGCGTCAAAACGGTCAAACTGCATGCGCCTACTCTGGAGAACGTCAAGTTAATCTCCTACATCCCAGGCGGAGCGGGCGAAATCACCTGCGGCCCGATCAATCCGGCCAAACAGGTGGTCGTCACATATAAGGCTTCGACCAACGCCAGGTCCCCGTTCATCGGAGAACCGATCGCCGTTGAATTTGTAAAGTAGTAACGGAAGGCCGTAGGGATAGAGAGACAGAGGGACAGAGCGACAGAGGGACAGAAGGACGGAGGATCGAGGATCGAGGATCGAGGATCGCGATCTTCTATCTTCGATCTTCCATCCTTCGTCTCTCCGTCTCTCCGTCTCTCCGTCGTTAGCCCTGTGCGGCGTAAATCTCAACATCGCCGTTGCGTTCGATACGCAGTTTCCCTTCGGCCACGGCCAGGTCGAGATTAGCGACGGCTTCGGATACTGCCAGAAAGCGGTTGATGTCGTTCGCTTTGGGAAACATCATCTTCGACATCTCCCACCCGGTAACGCCTTGCTTTGGAACCAGGCTGATGACTTTCGCCAGCCGCTCGTGAATGTGGCGAACCAGGCGATGGAAATGTTCCTCGTAATCCGTCACGTCATCGCCGTGCGAGGTTTTGATCAGGGTCGGCGCGAGCTCCCGGATGCGAGCCAGTGAAACCAGATATTCGCCCAGCGAGGGGAACCGCCGGTTCGGATTAATCGGGTCGCGGTTAAGGACGGGATTCGGAGTGATATTTTTCAGGATCGTGTCTCCGGAAAGCAGCAACCGTGAGCCCTCGCGCAGCAAACACGAACTGCCTGGCGTGTGACCGGGCGTGTGAGTCACGCGCAGCGAGCCTGAAGCGAATACGAATTCCTGCCCGTCGTGATAGGCTTCGATGTCTTCGACGGCGTCGGCGAGGCGCTGGACCAATTGATAGCGAACTGACATCGCCTCCAACTCATCATCCGGCGCGCCCGCGAGTTTGAGCAATCCCGGATCGACGCGCGTGTGGCGATGATCGGAGATGTTCTGCAATTCCCATTCGTGGACGTGGACGCGCGCTCCCGATTCCTGCTGCAACGTCCCGGCCAGCCCGCAATGGTCTTCGTGCGTGTGCGTGAGGACTATGCGCTTGATGTCTTCGGTGTTGAAACCGAGTTTGCCCAATTGCTCGCGCAAGGCGGCGACGGCCTGATCGGTCTTTGGCCCGGTGTCCACCAGCGTGATCGGGTCGTCAACGACCAGGTAAATGTTGATCGGGCCGACCGGGAAGGGCGTTGGAATGACGAGTTTTTCAATTCGCATTTGGTTTATGGACAAAATGTTTTTAGTCACGAATGATCACGAATATTCACGAATAGATAGAAGCAGGAAAATGGGCGCCAAACAGCTTAATATTCGTGATCATTCGTGGCGAAAATTCTTCAGTATCAGCAATCCCGGAGCAGGGCGAAAAATATCACGCGGAACCTGGTCAAACCAAACCTTGACACTCAGGGGCGCCTGATGCAGTATGCCGCGAGAAGGCGGTCTATCCTACTGTGGCCCGACTATCGCGCAACGCAATATCGCACATTGATCAAACTGGTACATGTATATCTTCAGAGGAGACGAGGATTATGTCCATCAAAGCTTTCGAGCCGAAGTTCATGAAGGTCGGAGTTCTAACCGCCGCGCTGCAGGAATTGACGCCGCGCGAAAAACGCGATCCCGATCCCGACCTGGCCATAGAAGAATGGGTGGCCTTCGCGCGCGAACTGGACGCCGATTACATACAGCTTTCCGCCGCGCTCCATCCGACCGAATCGGACATCCCCGCCGAGGCGATGCTCGATCCGGTGGCCAACACCCTGGATTTGCGGCAGCCGTTTAATAAAGACCGGGCCAAACGCGTGCGGGCCTGCCTTGACGAATACAAGATCGGAATTTCGGACGTCGGCTATTTCGACAATATGCTCCATCACGATCCGGCGCTCCGGAAGAAGAAGCATGATTTCATGCTTCGCACGATGGATGCGGCGGCCCTGCTCGGAGTCGAAGCGGTCTGCGGTTTCGTAGGGCGCAATCAACAGGCGAACATGGATCAGAACCTGCTCGATTTCGAGGAATGGTTCATCCCGCTCCTGAAAGCGGCGAAGGAACGCGGGCTGACCTATCGCGTCGAACAATGCCCGATGCCGGGCTGGGTTCCCGGCGACAACTGGCACAACAACATCGCATACGCTCCGGGGCCGTGGATCGCCATCCATCGGATATGCGAGAAACACGGCGTGGGCGATCAGTTCAGGATTCATTATGACCCGTCGCATGCGATCCTGATGGGACAGGATACGAGGTCGCTCTTCCAGTATTTGAAGGATGAAGGTTACAACTTCCTGATCGGCGGCTTCCACGTCAAAGGCCAGGTCATTGACCCTCGCGGCGTGTCGGCATGGGGCTACGGCGGGCAAACGATGGAACGCGGCGATATGGTTAACGGCAAACCTTCAGACAACCCGGCGGAGCAGTTGAACGCATGGAAGAAACAGGTGGTGTTGTGCGAACACGAACTGCCGGGCACCGCCAAACACGACCCGCTGGCTTATCTGCAAAACCGCACGGTGGATTGGCTCGATCATCAACTGGCCGCGCGCGAATTGCTGAAACTGGACGTGGCCAACACCTACCTGATCGTCGAGCACGAATATCCGAAGGCGCGCATTCAGGACAAGCAAAAGCTCAAACCCATCCTCAAAGGCTCGATCGCATTCACGCGCAGGATAGACGAGGCCGCGGCCTGCATGCACGCGCTGCAAAATGAAGTGCTCGCGTCTCAGGACATTCCGGTGCAGGGCATCGGACGTCAGGCCTATCGGTCGTAAAAGTCGAAAACCATTAACGTCAGAGGAATCCAGCAATGATCACCAGAAAGATAATGATGAGCCTTCGCCTTTTCACGGTTCTCGCGGCAATCGCCCTTTTCGCCGCCTGGGCCACTCATCCGACTTGCGCCTGTGCGGGTAAGCGAAGCCCACTGGACAGAGTCCTGGAGAAATTCGGCGCCGCGCCGATAACGGCGGAAGCCGCCCAGCGTAAAACCCGACTTCTCTTTGTCACCGAATGCAAAGGCTTCCGCCATCAAGTGCTGCACCAGGCCGAGGAAATCATGGAACAACTCGGCGATAAGAACGGCTTCGACGTGACGATCACGCAGATGGCCGAAAACAAGCTGACGCCGGCGAACCTGAAGAATCTGGACGTGATCGTCTTCTACACTACCGGCGAATTGCCGCTCTCCGACGCGCAGAAAGCGGCTTTGCTCGAATGGACCAGCTCGGGCAAGTTCTTTCTGGGACTTCACAGCGCGACCGACACCTTTTACAAATGGCCGGAGTACGGCCAGTTCATCGGCGGTTATTTCAATAAACACCCGTGGACCGAGAATATAGACGTGACGATCAAGACCGAAGACCGCACGCACCCCGTCACGCGGCATCTGCCTGAAGGCTGGTCAATGAAGGAAGAGATTTATCAGATCAAAGACTTCATAGGCCGTGACAAAGCCCACGTCCTGGTCAGCCTGGATCAGACCAAGACCGATATGACACGGCCCGGCGTCGAAGCTAAAGACTTCCCGCTCGTCTGGTGGCGCGATTACGGCAAAGGCAAAGTGATGTATAACGCGATGGGCCATCGCCCGGACGTATGGAAATCTGACTGGTATCAAACGATGCTCGTCAACGCGATCAAATGGGGAACCGGGCAAATGAAGTGAGCGCGGAAGTCAGGATCAACCACGAAGAAACGAAGAGCGCGAAGGTTTTTCTGGTCTCCACTTCGCGCTCTTCGTTTCTTCGTGGTTGATCCTTCAAGCCAGAATTGCATTGACCACGTTGCCGGCCACGTCGGTCAAACGAAAATCCCGCCCGCCGTGCCTGAATGTCAGCCTGGTGTGATCGAGTCCGAGCAGATGCAGGATCGTCGCGTGGAAATCGTGGACGTGGCATTCGTTCTCGACCACTTTCATTCCGTAATCGTCGGTCTTGCCGTAAACCATTCCGCCCCTGACGCCGCCGCCGGCGAGCCACGAAGAGAATGCGTTGGCGAAATGCCCGCGCCCGTAATCGCCCTCCGCCGTGGGCGTGCGCCCGAACTCAGTAGTCCACACGACCAGCGTCTGGTCGAACAGCCCGCGCGATTTCAAATCGCGGATCAAGCCGGCGATGGGTTTATCGATATTGCGCGCCAGTGGTTCGTGCGTCTTCATATCGCCGTGGGCGTCCCAGTTTTTCGACGCGCCGACGTCGATTAACTCGATAAATCGCACTCCGCGTTCAACCATTCGTCGGGCGATGATGGCCTGCCATCCGAAGCCCTTTGTCTGCCCGCGCTCCAATCCGTAAAGCTTCAATGTGGCGTCCGTCTCTTTCGAGAGGTCCAACACTTCCGGCATCGCCTGTTGCATGCCGAACGCGGTCTCATAAGACTTGATGCGGGCTTCAAGCTGCGGGTCTGTATTGTGAGTCCTCAGGTGACGGCGGTTGAAGCGTTCGAGAAGGCTCAACTCGGCTTTCTGAATTTCCGGCGAGGGCGAGCGGCGGTTGAGGTTCGGCACAGGCTCTTCGCCCGCGACGACGCGCGTGCCCTGATGCACGGCGGGCAGAAAGTCGGAATCCCAGACCTGCGCCCCCGCATAGGGCAAGAGCGGCGCGAGCGCCACGAACGACGGCAGGTTCTGGTTTTCGGTCCCGAGACCGTAGCTGACCCACGAGCCGATGCTCGGACGTTTGAAAGTGACCGAGCCGGTATGAATGCCCAGCGTCGCCTGAAAATGGTCGTTGTGATCGTTGCGCATCGAATTGATCACGCAAATGTCGTCAATCACCTCGCCGATGCGCGGGAACAACTCGCTCACATAAACGCCGCTTTTGCCGCGCGGCTTGAACTCCCAGAGCGGCGTCCCCAGCTTGCGTCTGCCCTGGTACGGGCGATTATTTTTCGCATCATCGATCAGCTTCGGTTTGTAATCGAAGGAATCCACATGCGAACAGCCGCCGGGCAGATAAATGA
>DASUFM010000115.1:0-7957 GCA_036274535.1 Blastocatellia bacterium | reverse complement strand
AACTCCGCCGATGGCTACGGCGGGCAATTGGCCCAGATCCGCGACCGGCGGAAGAGGCGCAATCGGCGCGAGAGGCGCTTCAGGCGCTTCAGGCATATCAGGAACATCCGGAATATCCGAAGGCTCTGCGACGTCCGTTATCTCCGGCGGCAATGGGGGAACAGGCGGCAGCGCGGGAAACTCCTGAGATTTCGCCGGCGCGGCGGCCTTGCTTTCTTTTCTAGCCTGCTTTGCCGGTTTTTGTCCGAGCGGCACCGCGATGACCGGCGAGATTAAACTGCACACGGCGACGAACATGACGACGAGGCCGATGGAGTATAGCAGCGCCGGTTTCGACACCGCGGTCGTGGCGTTGCGATCACGATTGAGAATCATTTCTACCCTCCTTGAAATCACATGTTTTCCGAAGACGATCCCGCCAATGCCAGTGGCCGCGACCCGCACATCCATTTGTGGCTTCGGGTGGGGCTTCGACTCGTTCAAGGCTTCGACGAGTTTGGTGAGACAGCTTGCGTAGCGGCGAGGTTCGCAGGTTTTGACGGCCCAATCGTCACAGGCCAGCTCGCGCTCGATAGTCAATTGTTTGCAGATGAACCAGACCGCGGGATGAAAGAATAGATAAGACTGCACGACGCGTTGCAGCATGTTGGTCAGATAGTCCCAGCGTTTGATGTGAGCCAGCTCGTGCGCGATCACGCTTTCGAACTCGGATTGCGACAGGTCTTCCGCCAGATCGGCCGGCATGATGATCAGTGGCTTTAAAGAACCGATCGTCATAGGCATCACGACCTGACCGGACGTGAACGCCTGCACGGGCCTTTTAATGCCGAAGAGGGAAGCCAACCGCTCGACGCGCCCGTTGTGTTCGGCCGGCGCCGGTTCCAGGCGTCCGCGCAGGCGAAAGACCGCTCTGTAACTGCGCGCCACACGCCATGACATCATCGCCCAAAGCGCCACCCACAATCCGACCAGCGCCAGTGGCGCCCATCCGCTGAAAGCGTTTGCCAGTAGCGATTTCATTCGCTGCCATAGACTCCGGCGTTCCACCTTGGTCACTCTGGTAGGCTCCAAAGTCCCCGTCGCCGTGACCGCGGGCGCCGCCCGCATTGCTTCGACAGTGGAAGTCCCCGCGCCGTCGTCGAATCCTCGCTGCGCCGAATTCTGTTCCTGAATCCGCGCCGGCGGATTGATCTCGACGCTGATTTTCCCCTGAGCCATCCCCTGGGGCGCCCTCCGGATTGCCCCTTGAGTTGATCCCTGCGTCGCTCCATGGCTTATGGGACCGTTCAGTCGCGCGATCACGCTGGCGATTGAGACTGGATCGACAGGATTACCCGCGGGCGCCGGCGTCGCGCTCTGGACGGCGGGTTTTGGCGGCTCAGGCTTGATGGGCGTCGCCGGATCGTTGCGGTTCGCGACGATCGCCAGGATGGGCAGCGCCCCGATAGTCAGCAGCGTGACGAGCCAGACGGCGTGTCGCGTAGTTGCGCTCAACCGGTTGATCAGCCGCAACAGCAGCCAGACCAGAACGGCGATCAGCATTCCCTGCCACAGCGTGTTGAGCAGCGCCTCAAGCAATAGACGCGCCGGTAAGTCGAAATTCTCGATCATTGAACTCATTTAGTCCTCCTGCGGCCTCGGCGTTTGTCGAGGGAGGGTTGATTATTTGGTCTCTTCTATCATCTTCTTCAGACGTCTTATTTCGGCTGGAGTGACGTCTTCATGTTCGAGAAGATTGACTACGAGTAATTCCGGAGAATTGTTGAAAAAACGTTTGAGCAAATAGCCGATTACGCTTTTTTGCGCCTGCTGGCGGTCGACCAGCGGCCGGTAAACGAATGCGCGCCCCTCCTTCTCGTGCTCGACATATCCCTTCTGCTCCAATATCCTCATCATTGTCAGAACCGAACTGTACGCGAGTCGCGAATCAGGCAACGATTCAACGATCTCTGAAACTGTCGCCCGCCCCTTGTCCCAAAGCACGTCCATCAACTCGAGCTCCACTTCGGTCAGCGTAGGCGATTTCCTGCGAGCCATCTTGTCTTCTCCTTTGTGAGCTATTAAAGAATTCGTGATTTAAGATACTCAAACATTTGGGGCAAGTCAATTAAATAATTAGTAGCTGAATAAAAATCTCATTCGCGCTATTGGACGAGCGGTCAAACGCGCCTAGCTTGACACAATGAGAATTGATCGGATACTTTTGCTCTTTGCCATAATAGTGGCGCTTGACGCCGGTAGTAATATAGGTTTGCGAGTTTACGAAAGGAGAGAATGAGAATGAAAGAAGGAATTCATCCTAAATACGCCGAATGCCGAGTCGTTTGCGCCTGCGGTCATTCCTGGACGACCCGTTCGACGTCGAAAGAAATTCACGTGGAAATCTGTTCGAATTGCCATCCGTTTTTCACCGGCAAGCAGAAGCTGGTTGACACCGCGGGGCGCGTCGAGCGTTTCCAGAAGAAATACGCCAAAAAGAACGAGAAAGCGTCCGCTTAGCGGGCCGATTTCAAAAAAGAGCCACAAAAGCGGTTGTGTAGCGGCCGCGTTTGTGGCTTTGGTTCTTAATAGGGCCTGTAGGCCATACGGGTCCTATATGCCCTATTTATGAGTCAGGAAAAAGAAATTATTGTTGGTGGTCAGGCCGTAATAGAGGGCGTAATGATGCGCGCGCCTAATTCCTATGCCGTCGCGGTGCGACGGCAGGACGGCAGTATAGTCTCGAAATCCGAGCGGCTGCCGAAACTTGCGGATAAATATCCGATCCTGAAAACGCCCGTGCTGCGCGGGAGCGCCGTTCTGATCCATTCGATGCTGCTGGGCGTCAAGGCGCTCAACTTCTCCGCGACGGTGGCGTTCGAAGACCAGACGGGCGAAGAGGCGAAGCCGCAAGGCGCCATTCAAGCGGCGGCGGCGTCCGGCGCGCTGATGGCGACCGCTCACGTGGTCGAATCTCCGAGGCAGGTCGCGCGCCCTCAAGAAAATGGGGCGAAACCTGAGGTTGTCGAGAAATCATCGAAATCCGAATCGGCGGGCTCAGGGGGAGCCGCGACGGCGACGGCCGCCGGTTCGATAGCCTTCGCGCTTGTCTTTAACATCCTGCTCTTTGTCGCGCTGCCGTTGTTGCTGACGAATTTTCTTTTTATCCACTTCGGCTGGGGCGACGCGCCGCAGGCGTCGGTGGATCAGGCCGCGGCGCCGGGCGCGCCCTGGTATTCTGAAGCGTGGACCTGGTTGCAGGCTTATATGAAGCCGGTTCGACCGTCTTTCGCGTTCAATATGGTCGACGGCGTGATCAGGATGATTTTTTTCATCATTATGATTTTCAGCTTCTCGCGGCTGAACGACATCAAGCGCATCTTTGAATATCACGGCGCCGAGCACAAGACGGTTTTCGCCTGGGAAGCCGGCGAAGATTTAACCGTGGCCAACGCGCGCCGCCATCCGCGACAGCATCCGCGGTGCGGCACCAGTTTTTTGATGGTCGTGATGCTGGTCTCGGTCGCGCTCTTTTCAATAGTCAAGTTCGACGCGCTGACGCTGAACCTGCTGGCGCGAATCGCGCTGATACCATTGATTGCGGGCGTTTCGTTCGAAATCATCCGCGCCGCCGGCAAGAAGGAATCCGGCGCGATCTTCAGGCTGATGACGTTGCCGGGCATCTGGCTGCAGAACCTGACTACGCGCGAGCCCTCGGACGATCAATTGGAAGTGGCGATTTATGCCCTGAAAGAATCGTTGAAACTCGAACCGGTGGTTGGTGGTTAGTGGTTGGTGGTTGGCCTTTCGCCTGAATTAACCACCAACCACCAACCACCAACCACCAACCACTAACTTTATGTTTGAAAAACTCGAAGCCATTGAAAAAACATACGAGGAACTGACGCAGCAGATGACCGATCCTGCCGTGATCAGCGACCAGGCCCGCTATACCAAAGTCGCCAGGCAGAGCCGCGAACTGGAACCGGTGGTGGAGAAGTTCCGGGAGTTGCGCAAACTGGACCAGGACATCGCCGGCGCCAGGGAATTGATGCGCGACGCCGAAGACGAGGAGATGCGCGAGATGGCCGCCGCCGAATTGCCGGAACTGGAAGATCGGCGCGCCGGCGTTGAGAATGAATTGAAAGTCCTGCTGCTGCCCAAAGACCCGAATGATGAAAAGAACGTGATCTTCGAGGTCCGCGCCGGGACGGGCGGCGAAGAGGCCTGTCTGTTCGCGGCGGAGATATTGCGAATGTATGCGCGTTACGCCGAAAGACACGGCTGGAAGTTCCAGGTCACCGACTCTTCCGAGACCGGGCTGGGCGGCATTCAGAAGGCCGAAGCGATCATCGAAGGCGACAAGGTTTATTCGCGGCTGAAACATGAGTCCGGCGTGCACCGCGTGCAGCGCGTGCCGCAGACCGAGGCGAGCGGGCGCATACACACCTCGGCCGTCACCGTGGCCATTCTGCCGGAAGCCGAAGAGGTCGATGTAAAGATCGATCCTAAAGACATACGCGTAGACACTTTCTGCTCCTCGGGGCCGGGAGGCCAGTCGGTCAACACGACCTACTCGGCAGTCCGCATCACTCACCTGCCCACGAACACCGTGGTCTCGATGCAGGACGAGAAGTCGCAGATCAAGAACCGCGAAAAGGCCATGCGCATTCTGCGTTCGCGGCTGCTCGAAATCGAACGCCAGAAGCGGCAGGACGCCATTTCGGCCGAGCGCCGCTCGCAGGTCGGCAGCGGCGACCGCTCTGAGAAAATTCGCACCTACAATTTCAAAGAGAACCGCGTCACCGATCACCGCATCGGCCTGACTATCCATCAACTCGATCAGATTATGGAAGGCGGAATCGACGGGTTGATCGAAGCGGTGGTGACTCACTTCCAGGCCGAAAAGTTGAAAGAGGAAACCGAGAAACAGGCGGCGGCCGTTTGAACGATGCGACTTCCCGAAGAAAATAACCACGAAGAAACCAAGGACACGAATGAAGCATATAAAAAATCTTCGTCTCCTTCGTTTCTTCGTGGTTGATTTTTATTATTTCATCGCGTCGCAATTTGACATGTTTAAATCGTCAGAAGAGAAGGTGGGAAAATTTGCGTGACAATAGCCGAGGCTCTTAAAGAAGCCGGCGAGCGTTTACGCGCCGGCGCCGTGCCCAATGACATGCTGGACGCGCAAGCTCTGCTGGCTGAAGCGTTAGGCAAGGACCGAACCTACCTGATCATCAATTTCAATCAACAGGCGCCGGAAGACCTCCTGTCGAAATTCCGGGCAATGATAAATCGGCGGGCCGCCGGCGAGCCTTTGCAATATATCACCGGCCGTCAGGAATTTTTCGGTCTTGAATTCGAGGTCACGCCCGACGTTTTGATCCCGCGACCTGAGACGGAACTGATCGTCGAAGAAACCATTCGTCTGGTTGAGCGCGACATGATCGCCCGCCCGCTGATAGTCGACGCCGGGACCGGTTCGGGATGCGTCGCGGTGGCGCTGGCGAGAGAGTTGGCCGAGGCGCGCGTGGTCGCGATCGATATTTCGGAAGCGGCGCTGCGCGTCGCCTGCCGGAACGCCGCCAGGCACGGACTCAGAGCCCGGATCGGCTTCGTCGCATCGGATTTGCTTGACGCCTTCGCTGAAGAAGAATTCGCTGATTTTATTCTTTCCAATCCGCCTTATGTCTCCGAAGAAGAGATGCCTTCGCTGCAGCGCGAAGTCCGTGATTGGGAGCCGCGCCTGGCGCTGACCGATTCGAATGACGGTCTGAGCTTTTATCGCAGGTTACTGAAAGACGCGCCAGGGCGTTTGAAGCCCGGAGGTCATCTGATTTGCGAGATGGGCTACATGCAATCGGAAAGAATCTCGGCAATGGTTAATCACCAGGTCTGGGGCGGTGTCAGGCTGCTCGACGACCTGCAAGGAATTCCGCGAACAATCGTTCTACGAAAGCTTTGAAGAAAAAGTACGGAAAAGACAGAAATATATTTCATATTTTATATTCCATATTTCATATGAAAAACGCCGCAGCCGTCCGTTCGCTCCAGGTTTTTCTGCTTCTCACCGTAGTCGCGACCAATGCCTGCCTTCTCAAAGCGAGCAAGCCGAACCTGTCGGCAATTTTTCCGGCGCCTGTCGTCGCCAAACGGACTGGCAAACCTCCGATCATCTTCATTCCCGGCATCATAGGTTCCGAGCTGGTCGCTCAACCGAGCGGAGAGAAACTGTGGCCCGAGCTTTTTCCGAAAGATAAAGATGTCCTGGCGCTGCCGATCGATTCCACGACTCTTTCCGAAAATCGAGATGACGTTGTCGAGTCCAGAGTCATTGAATCGACGCAACTCGTCAAATTCATGCCGGAAATCGGCGTGTACGAGGCGTTGTTCAAGGCGCTGGAAAACCACGGAGGCTATCATCGTGGCGACATTGACGCGCCGGCGCTAGACGGAGACCGCGACACTTATTATCTCTTCGACTATGACTGGAGGCGCGACAACGTCGAATCGGCGCGCAAACTGTCCAGGAAGATCGCCGATATAAAACGGCGGACGAACAGGCCCGATCTGCGATTCGACATCATCGCCCATTCGATGGGCGGTCTGATCGCGCGCTATTTTGCCATGTATGGCGACGCCGACGTCCTGGGCGACGGCCAGCCGCGCCCCGATTGGCGCGGGGCGCAAAGCATCGGACGGCTGGCGCTCATCGGGACGCCGAACGCGGGCTCAATGGACGCGTTCCGCACGTTGATTTATGGATACTCAATCACCGGGGCGAACAAGCCGCGCGTCAATCCTTTCAAAAGTCTGGGGCGCGTGACGGTATTTACGATGCCATCTGTTTTTCAGCTTATGCCGCGCAGGGCTGCGGCCCGGTTTTATGACGCCAAACTCGAACCGGTCAAAATCGATCTTTACGATGCGGAAACCTGGAAGCGCTATAACTGGTCCGCGGCGTTCGACCCCGAAATTACAAAGCGAGAGTTGAAGGCCTCGATCAAGAAATTCGGAGAGGCTGAGGGACGCCCCGCCGCGGAGAAGACTCGCGCGATTCGCGAAGCCTTCCTGAAAGCGGTCTTGAAACGCGCCGCCAGTTTCCAGGAAGCCCTGGACGCCGCCGCCGCCCCGCCCGAGACGCTGCGTTTGCATCTGGTGGGCGGCGATTGCGAACCGACGGCGGCCGGGGCGCTGATCGTTGATGTCAAAGGCCGGCCCCGGACCTTCTTCAATCCAAAACACATCCCGCGCGAGTTACGCAAAGAAGCCTTTAATAAACTGTTCAATCCCGGTGACGGCCGCGTCACACGGCAGAGCCTGTTCGGACTCGTGTTCGACCTCGAATCGTCGGAAGCCGGGATTACACAACTGATGAAACAGGCGCCATCCCATACGCTCTTCGGCTGCGACACTCACAGCGACCTGCCCATCAACCCTACAATACTGGATAATCTGCTGACATGGCTGCTGGGAAATAAACAGTAAAAAGTCATTTGTCATTCGTCACTCGTCGTTGACTTTCATGACAAATGACGAATGTCAATTAATGACAAAACCCTCTCATCGAGACAGTCTATAGGGCAATCCAGACATCTCAGACACCGCGCATGGACAGCGCGTTTCTTTACCGCCCACTCATTACGGAAACGATAATGGGAAGAAGCGTATGGGAGACGTTCTGTTCGATGTCAATCTCATTGCCGGCCTCAGCAAGGGCGGGCGAGCATTGACCCTTCAGCAATTCAGAATTAAGGCCGGCGGCTTCGTCGCGCGGCCGCGAAATAAAAAGGCAGAGACATGATGAACCCGCTCTCAGAGAGCTTTAAGCTCACTTTGGCGGCTTCGCGTCTGTCGCGCGCTCGGGGTCAATATCAGAAATCTGTCTAGCGATCAATTTTACGATCAAAAGGAGATGAAACTGGTCTTAGTGATGAAAAAATACACTCACTTGTTCTTATTGTTTTTAGTTCTG
>DASUFM010000114.1:0-5299 GCA_036274535.1 Blastocatellia bacterium | reverse complement strand
TTCGCGACGTAAATCAGCTCTGCAATTTCGTCATTCGAAAACCGGTAATCGAGATCATCCAGCGCGACTACGCGTTCGGTCAGGCCCGTATTCAGGTTGACGCCCGCCAACCCTCGCCCGCCTTCGGGCTCCAAATCGGTGTAAAAGTACATGAACTGGCCGCGCAATGTGGCCAGTTGTTGTCTTCGCCAGAGAAAACGAGACAGTTTGTCGAGTTGGCGCGATGGATCGAGCTGATCCATCAACCGCTCCTCTACATTGACGTCGACCTTGATCGAAATTTGCGCATTGATCGTGGCGTTGCGCGCGGCGCCGGCCGCCCGTCGCGCGAGATCGGCGCGTGAGATTACGCCGTAGCCTTTTATTTGCGACGTGACGTATTCCCGCGCGGCGCCGGCGGCGTAATCGGTCAGGTTCGGCATCACCGCGCGCGAGGCGACTCCCGACCACCGCAGGGCGCTCACTCCGCGCGCGAGTTGAACGCCGCGAAAGGCCGTCGCCGCGACACCGCCGTAGCGAAAATAAATCGAGGCGGCGCGAGCCGTGATCGCCCCTATCGTTCGCATGACTCCCCGCCCCGGCGGATTGTGACGAACGCGCCAGACGGCCTCGCCGCGGGCGACGTCGAAACCCGCGATCTCATTGCGCCCGCCGACGACCGCCTGCCTCTCTTCGTTGATCAGAACGAAGGAGGCGCGGTCGATGCCATGTTTCAACCGCTTGACGGCCTTGCCGTTCGACGTGTCAATCGAGATCAATTCGTCGCGGTCGGCGACGAGCGCGGTTGACGCGCTGGCCAGCGCGATGTTCGATATGCCTTTGTCGGCGCCGCGATAACGCCAGAGGATTTTTCCGCTCGACGGATCGATCGCGCTGACGCCGTAAGGCCCGCGCTCGACGACCTCGCCGTCCTTCAACCGCGTGAAATGTCCGCCGGTTCGGACGAAGAGCAGGCCATTTGCCAGAAACACCTCCGGCGTCAATCCCAGGTCTTTCGCTTCCCAGACTTCGCGCCCGGTCGCGCGAGAGATCGCCCGAACCTGACCGCGCCCGGATACATAAATATGCCGCTGGTCAATGACGGGGTCGGCTTCGGTCAAGGCCAATCCTTCCTCGTTGACGCGAAACTTCTCTCTGATCCCCTCTTTCCCCGTGCGGGCGTCCAGCGAGGTCACGCCTTCGTAAAAGAGCCATAACCGGCCGTCCAGGAAAAACGGCGTGCGGTAATTGTCCAGAGTGTAGAAGGTCTCGTCGCCGTTTTCGCTCCACCGGGCGGGGATCATCTCGACCTCGCTATCCAGATCGCGCTTCCACAGCTCTTCGCCCGTGGCCAGGTTCAACAGATGGACCGAGGGGCGTCGTTTGAAGCCTTCTTTAGGCCCGCTTTTCGCGTCACGAACGAAGACGACGGCCGCCAGATCGTTCTCCGGATCGACGGCCATCTGCATCACGCCGCCTTTGATCTTATCGCTGCGCCACAACGTATTGCCCGCCATCAGGTCGACGGCCTCGACGCGCGTCTTCCCGTCTTTTTCGAAACTGAGCAGCAGCAGATCGGTCCCGACGATCGGCGCGACGTCCGATTCGTCCAGTCGAACGTCCTTGCGCCGCCACAACACCTCGCCCGTTTCGCCGTCCACGGCGTAAAGCGATTTTTCTGTCCCGACGATCAATGCGCCAAGTTCGGTCGTCTGGTGGAAAAGCGTTTTGCTGTCGAATTTGGCCGACCAGTTCGGCGCCAGGCTCGAAGAAGAGCCTGCGCCGGCGGCAGACTGATTGAATAGATTGAATACAAGGAAAGAAATGACTACCAGATAGAGTATTGAACGCACAGACACCCCTCACCATATTCTTTCGGTGTTTGTAGTTTCGCCATCAGGCGAACTACGGACACGGTCAATTAAAGCTTATTCGGCGCACCTGGCCGCCGCCCGCGAAGGACGTATAGTATAGCGCCTGAGTGCCTTGAAATGGGCCAAAGATCATAGTGACGGCGCTGCCGGATCCGAGGCCGGTCACGAACTCACTCGCCGTAAAGCCGCCGCCGTTCGGAGTGAGGAGAAATATCTTTCCACAGACGAACTCGCCAAACAGATAGCCGCCGTTAAATTGGGACGGCCAGACGCCGTTCGGCACGAACGCGCCGCCGGTGATCGAATTGCCCCTGACCCCGCCTGCGCTGCAGTCGCCGTGTTGATAGGAGAAGACCGGGTTGGTCAACCCGGCGGGCGGCGAGCCGCAATTAGTCGTCGAGTTATTGACGCAAGGCCCTTCGCGGATATTCCAGCCGTAATCAGCTCCTGCGATTCCCTCATCAATCTCTTCCCAGGCTCCCTGGCCGACGTCGTTGATGAAGAACCGTGTTCCGGCCGCGTTCGGATCAAAAGCAATGCGAAACGGGTTGCGCAAGCCCGAAGCGAAAGTTTCCTGGCACCAATTGCCCGGCGTCGTCATGCCGGTTGTGTTGCACCGCCCGCTGTCCGCTCCCTGGAAAGGATTGGTCGGCGGGATGTCTCCGTCACGCGTGATGCGCAGGATTTTGCCGAGTGTCACATGCCTGTCGCGCGCGGCGTCGTTCGCTCCGCCTGCTCCACTGTCGCCCGCGTAGTCGGCGCCGCCGTCCCCGACACTTATGTAAAGGAATCCATCCTTACCGAATTGCAGGTCTCCTCCGTTGTGGTTGCTGTTGGGGGAGAGAATATTATCGATCAGGATGACCTCGCTCCCCTGGGCGACAGCGTTGTCGTTGCCCAGGATGAATCGGGAGACGCGATTGACCGGGTTGTTTGGGTTGGTCGGTTCTCCGCTCGGACAAGTCGCGGACTTGTTGAACGTGTAGTAAAGATAGATGAATCTATTGCTCATGAACTCAGGGTCCACAGCGACGCCAAGCAGTCCGCGCTCGCCGTTGGCGCAAATCTGGCCGCTCAAGTCCAGCGCCGGCGTCGCCAGCAGCGTTCCGTTCTGGTAGACGCGCAATTGTCCGGCCTGAGTTGTAATCAATAACCTCCCGTCAGGCGTAAAGGCGATGGCCGTAGGCCCACCGATGTTTGTTACTAACGCG
Source organism: Blastocatellia bacterium (assembly GCA_036274535.1). Classification (GTDB taxonomy): domain Bacteria; phylum Acidobacteriota; class Blastocatellia; order RBC074; family RBC074; genus JAJVID01. The sequence goes on along the minus strand of DASUFM010000114.1, from coordinate 2,235 downwards.
TCTACAGGTTGAGGCGCCGGTATGGGCGTGGGTGTGGGCGTTACGGGACGAGGCGTCATATTTCCGGAAATCGTCCCACAACCTGTGAGAAAAAAAGCAAGCGTTATAAAGATAACTAGATTCCGGTTCCGCACAGGGCAGTCCTCCTATATGTTGACTAGTGGCAGACTAACGTCATCCGTCAGAAAAAGGCGGATAATCAGCTTATCCGGGGGTGTCAGGTTTCGGTGGGGGGTATCATGTTCCAGTGAGGGGGAACGATTTTTTTGGTAGGGGCGCGCTGTGTCATCACCTCAAAAGCCAATGACGCGGCGTAATATATTATCTCAGTTACGTTGATGCAAGCGCGGCGAATGTTTGTTTCAACGATTCGGGCGCCTCAATTTCCTGACGCGCTTGATAATCAACTCCAGTTCCGCCTTCAATTCCGGCTTGAGCGTTGTGGCCCGCTCGATATCCTTTTCGGCCTCGGCGTCCTTGCCTTGCCGCAGCAAGACCAGCCCGCGGTTCCCGTAAGCCAGCGCATAACGCGGATCGAGTTCGATGGCGCGATTGAAGTCATTGATCGCACGATCCAATTCATTCCTGTCGCACATCGCCATGGCGCGGCCGTAGTAGCCCGGGGCGAAGCGCGGATCGAGCGCAAGCGCCTTCTCGAAATCCTTCAACGCGCCGTCGTCGTTCCCTTTCTCGCGCCGCGCAAAGCCGCGATTGTAATAGATCTGGATGATGCGCGGATCGAGCGCGATTGCGCGGTCGAAATCGGCGATCGCGCGATCAAGGTCTTTCTTGTCCACATATAAGTTGCCGCGGTTGTTGTATATCTCGGGGTCGCGTGAACTGATAGCGATCGCGCGGCTGAAATCGGCAAGCGCCCGGTCGTAATCCTTCAGGGCGTAGCGCGCGATGCCGCGATTGTTGTAGGCGATGGCGAGACGCGGATTGATCGCGATCGCCATGTCACAGTCGCAGATCGCGCCCTCGTAATCGCGGAGTCGATAACGCGCCAGCCCGCGATTGGCGTATGCCGCCGCGGCTAGCGGATCAAGGACTTTGACATTGTCGAAATTCGACGCCGCGCCGGTCCTGCCGCGCCAATCATCGGCGCGCCCGCGGTTGTCCAGGCGCGAGCTGATCTCGATGGCTTTGGTGAAATCGGCGATGGCGCCCTCGTAATCGCCCTTTCGATAGAGCGAACCGCCCCGGTTGAAATGATCGCGCGCGGCAGGCGGCGCCTGAGCCAGACAAGGCGCCGAGAGAAGACTGAGAGCGAGCGCGGCCTTCGTAATAGTGTGAAACTTCATACCCAGCTGTCCTCGAATTGGGGCGCACTACGGCGTGAGCAAGCCGGCGCTTCTCGCGTGATGCGCCGCTCGCTTACGCGCGCTGTGCTATTGATTGTATTTGTAGCGCGAATGTGAGTGAGGCCGTAGAATCCACGATCGAGGATTTGTTCGGCCAATCCGCGCCGCTAACCATATTTACTTTGCGCGCGAGGAAAACGTTCGGAGAAAAGCTGCCGACGCGACCATCGCGCCACATATTTCGAGCAGGAATTTGATCCCGAATCAAAAAACGAAGATCGTTTCCTAATGGCTGGACATTTACTTAAGAAATGAATGACGAGAGCTAAATCAGACCACGCAAGGTTGGTATACCGAGTCAGTACCGCGACCGGTAGGGAGCGTTATCCAGGCCACTGCGACGCTCCCTACCGGTCGCGGTACTGCCCCAATCTTGCCTGGTCTGATTTTCGGCTTTCCGCCCGGCGTTGTTCAAAAACTGCGGCGGATGAGGTAGGACATTTTGATGAAGAATGTGCGGTTGTTGCGCCGGAAGCCGGGTTCGAACTGGCCGGTGAACGGACTGTATCCGTTGCTGGTCAGATCGTCATTGTAGCCGGCGTAGAACGACGTGCCCGGATTCGGCGTCCATCCGAGTAGGAACTGCCCGCGTATATTTGAACTCAAGGTGGCGTAATCAATTCGCGCCCGCGCGAAGAGGAATCGGGTAAATTGATAAGTCGGTGGACAATACGCAATGCGGGTTTAAAAAGAGTGCGAAAAATGCCGACGATAACTTGCGACATAGATGCCCTTTTTGCTTTTTTTGCCCTTTTTGCTTCTACTTGTCTCCTTTATGGAAGCCCCACAAAATCATCCAAGCGAACTCGATTCATGATCGTTAGCGGTATAGTTAGATGAGGAGTAGTCATGATAATAGAAATAGTGGATA
>DASUFM010000113.1:0-3937 GCA_036274535.1 Blastocatellia bacterium | reverse complement strand
GCCAGGATCTTTCACGAGGAGATCGAAAAATGCGAACCCTGCCGCCGCCGCGTCGAAGACGCCGAGCGCGTGGATAAGATTTATTCGATCCTCGATTACTCCTACCGCTCGAAGCATAACTCCGGCGACGGTTTTATTCTGATCGGCGACGCTTACGGATTCCTCGATCCGATCTATTCTTCGGGCGTGCTGCTGGCGCTCAAGATGGCCGAACTGGCCGCCGACGCGATTCATGACGCTTTCAAACATGATGATTTTTCAGGCGAACGGCTGGGGCAGTTTCAGGCCAAACTGGACGGAGGCATCGAGTCCATGCGTAAACTCGTCTACGCCTTTTATAACGAGGGCTTCAGCTTCTCGCAGTTCCTCAGAAAATATCCCGAACAGCGCGTCCACGTCATTAATCTGCTGGTCGGCGACGTTTTCAGAGAAGGCGTGAACGAGGTTTACGGGCCGATGTCGGAATTCGCCCAGATACCGCCTCCGCTCTACGAACAACTCGCCCTCTCCGAAAACGGCGACGCGATTCGGCCTGCGGACGCGCAGGAGATACTCTCGGCCAAATACCTGGAATACGACGATCACGCGACCGCGCAGGAGCCGGCCGGAGCTTGACCTGTAGATAATGCCTTGCTCCCAAACTTAAGGCCATTGTTTGAGTGGGACAATTTGGAAAATTGTCCCACTATCAGCCGATCACACAATGCGAAGGACTGGTCGTGACGCTCCTGCTGCCGCTCTTTTTCGCCTTCACTGGATTGCGCTCCAGTTTCTTCCTGATCTCTGGGGCGCGAATGTGGCTCTATTGCGCTGTTATCATTGCGCTCGCGATCATCGGTAAACTGTGCGGCTCGATGTTCGCGGCCAGAATCAACGGCATGTCCTGGCGCGAAGCCGCGGCCGTGGGCATTTTGATGAATACGCGCGGCCTTGTCGAACTGGTCATCCTCAACATCGGACTGGACCTTGGCGTTCTATCTCAGCCGTTATTTTCAATCATGGTGTTTATGGCTCTAGCGACTACATTTATGACGTCGCCGCTGCTCGGATGGTTTTACTCTGAGCGCCATCAGTCGGGCCTCCCGGACGCCGCACAGGAGGTCGGGGTCGCCAATGCGCCCTCGTGAAAGTCCGGCCGCGGAGGAGAGCATGGACATTTTATCCATGCCCTCCTCCGCGGCTGGATTTCGCCACAATCTGTCAAGCGGCCAGAGGCCGCATGAAGGCGCCGAATCTGGATTGAGCCCAATCCCTGACCGAAGAAGACGGCTTCTTTTTGAAGCACAGTTCCTGTCCAGTTTCATCCACATCGACACAAACGACGTCGCCGATCTCGATCTGCCTGGTGGCGATCAGGTTCGAGAGCGGAATCACCAGATGGCGCTCGATGGCGCGCTTGAGCGGGCGCGTTCCATAGCGGCGGTCGAAACCTTCGGCGAGCAGGAAATCCTTTGTCCGTTCGGCGCAATCAAGCATGAAATTTCCGCTTCCGGACAACAATACGCGGCGCTCCACAATCTGGAATTCGATGTCCAGGATGCGGCGCAGCGATTCCTGAGTGAGCGAATGGAAGACAACCGTCTTGTCGAGCCGGTTGATGAATTCCGGAGAGAATTTGCGGCGCGCCGCTTCGACGCCTATCTTCTCGATCTTCGCGTCGAGTTCCGGCCCGGATTCAAATCGGCGCGTGAACCCGAGCTTGCCTTCGGTGATTTCGGCCATTTCACGGGCGCCCAGATTCGACGTCATGACGATCACGCAATTTGAAAAATCCACGGTCCGATTATCGCCCAGCGTGATGCGCGCTTTATCCAGAACTCCGAGCAGGAGTTGCCACAAAGCGTCCGACGCTTTTTCGATCTCGTCGAAGAGAACGAATGTCAACCTGTTGCGCGGCGTATGATATCGATCCAGCATCTCCTGCGTAAGGATCGGCCTGGTCTCGCGATGTCCCAGATAACCCGGAGGCGATCCGACCAGTTTGGATATTTCGTGCGAGTGCTGAAACTCGGCGCAATCGACTTTGACCATGGCGTAAGGATCGCCAAAGAGAATTTCGGCGGCGGCCTCGACCGATCGCGTTTTGCCCGAGCCGGTTGGTCCGAGGAAGAGCAACGCGCCCAGCGGCTTGTTCGGCAAAGTCATCTTCGCTAGATAGACCTGGTAAATCTGCGAGAGCGCAAACACCGCGTCGTCTTGAGCTACAATGCGTTTGAATAATTCACGCTCGAACTCGCTCGCCTCACTACACCGCTGCCTGGTGTTGAGCGAAACCCAACCGTTCCCCGTCCCATCCGCCGTCGAATCTCCACCAGCCGTGGCTCTCATCGTTCTCAGTTCCATCGTGGACATATCGGCTCCTCCTTTCCCACGTCTGTTAATGCCAGTTTTCAAATAAACATATGCGTAGCCGCCCAGGATTAGAGCAATAGCGGCGCCAGATAGATTTATATAATTCGCACATATGTGACACTTAGTCGCCGGCCGATACTTCAGATATTCCACATCGTCAGTGAGGGATACTATTTCGGTACAATGATTGTAGCGATAATAACCTTCTGTTTTCAGCGCGGATCGCGACAAAGTTTTTAGATTTATAGGTTTGATTTCCAGCGGCCCGCAAAGGCACGGGGCTTGCGTGAGTTGGAAGTGAATAAGCTACGAATCAATCTTCAATAATCTATAAAAAATTCGATTCGAGTAGGAGGAGAAGACAATGAAACGCGCAAAACTGATCAAACGCGAAGAGATTATCGAGCGAGAACAAGCGGCCGCGTCGGAAAGCGCCAAAGAGTCGGCGCAGGAATCACCGACGCAACAACCATCCGTGGTTAGACTGACATTCGATGCGGTAAGGAGATGGGCCAATGAACGTCAATCGAATAAATCCATCAAACCACGCGAAGCTTTCGACGCGCTTTTTGCCGAACCTCGCACGAACGAGTAATCCCCTGCCGACTTCCAGAAAAATTGAAAACGTTTCGCCTGACAGCGATATAAATAAGGCGCCATCTGTTTGCGTATCACAATAAGGCGCCCACGGATGTATTGGCTTTAGCAAAGCCGCCAGGCGATCAGGCACAATCCTTGCAGTTTATAAAATTGCGGTTTTCAACGCGCTCATTAATGGGTCTTATAGGCCCTTAGGCCCCGTAAGACCTATTTATTCCAAGGAGGTGAGAAAATGTTGTGGACGATCATCGCGTTGCTTGTGGCGCTTTGGCTATTGGGATTGATCGGAGGTGTGGGAGGAAACCTGATCCATCTCCTGCTGGTCATCGCCGCGGTCGCGCTCATCTATCAACTCATTACCAGTCGCAGGGTCGCGGTTTGATGGATTGTGGACAACTCTCTCACCACAGGAGGAAGTTATGAAGCTGTGGGACTCCGTATTGATAAAAATGTTGGCGATCATCAGCTTGATCGCTCTCGTCAGCGTAGCGCAGGCCGTCATAGAAGGACATTGACCTGCAGGTTTTGATTGAAAGCGTAGTGAGAAGCGAGGCGGAGAGGTTATTTGGCGCTCTCCGCCTCTTTCAACAAAGTTCCCCCGCAGGAAAGTTCACCCACATGGATCCAGCCGGCTCACTTCTTTTATTGTTTATCTTCGCCATTCTTATATTCGGCATTCCTATCATCATGCTCGCAATCAGTCTGATCGAAACCATCTCCGAGCGTCGCGAATCCGTAAGACGCGCCGAAGATGAATCAATGGCCGAAGAGAAACCGGCGACTGAAAAGAGGTCGCCGGGCGGCGCGGGCGAATGGACACCCAGCAGGCACATGCGATAGATTGCGCCAGGTCCGAAAGAACTAAAATCTCATCCACAAAGCCACACGAAGGATCACGAAGATGAAATCAGTTCTTGGCGTCTCTTTGTGTGGCTTTGTGGATGTGTATGAGGAGATGAGTCCATGCAAAGATCCAGGCGCAAAA
>DASUFM010000112.1:0-7817 GCA_036274535.1 Blastocatellia bacterium | reverse complement strand
TGAAAACGAGTCTGACCAGGGCGCCGATGAGCGCCAGCGTCGGCGCGAGTAGAATCAGAATCGCCGTATTGATCGTCGCCGAAATTTCATCCGGGTTTTCGGCGTTGGCGACGGTCGCTTTGCACATCGGGCAGCCCAATGTTTGCGGCGCGGCGGCCAGAATCGCCGCCAGGCTCAATAATAATAAATTCGAAAAACGTCTGAGCCTCATCTCACCGCCAGTAAAAGATCAGCGCCAGCAGATAAATCCACAGGCCGTCCAGAAAATGCCAGTATAACACCGTGGCGTCCACCGAGACGCGCCGGCGCACCGCCGTCCACTTGCCGCGTTCGCGCAGCATCACGTAGCCCAGCGCCACCAGGCCGCCGATCAGATGCGCGCCGTGCAGCCCGGTGAAAATATAAGCGTACCCGCTGCGAAAATTCCTGTTGACGTAAAAGCCGCTCGCGACCAGTTTCCTCCACAAAATGAGCTGCGCGCCGAGAAAACACAATCCAAACAGCATCGTGGCCGAGATCCAGAATTTGAATCTGTTTTCCATTCTCCGCCGCAGCGCGCGGCGCGCCATCTCGGCCGTCAGGCTGCTCAGCAGTATGAGGCTTGTGCTGACCCATAAAACGTGCGGCGCGGGGATAGGCTGACGCATCGCGTTGTTGAAAACATAAGCGCTGCTCAGCGCGAGGAAAAGAACCGTGATGCTGATGAGCGACAGCCTGATCGCCAGGCTGTAACCTTCGGGCGGCGGAGTCCGTTCGTTGCTCCATCCTCCTCCTCCTCGACCGCCGTCCCCGCCACCTCCGAAATCGTCGAAGCCTCCGCCGCCAGGCGGGGGCGCGTCAGTCTTATTTGGTGTCAGTGTTGTCGGCACGAAATGCGTTGTGAAGAGATGTGAAAAAGATCTTGTGGATTTATTTACTGGAAGAGGTCTATTGAGACGTGAAAGAACTTCGCCAGCGCTTTTGCATGCGCTTTGCTGATTTCGCGTTTGCCGCTGATCACCTCTGACGCTATATCGCTTGAACCGAAGACACCCAGGAGATCGCTTTGCTTCAGATGATTCATTTCCATCATTGCAATCAGAGCTTCGTGCGGAGAAGGATTCCGCGGTTTATAGAATCGTTGTTCAAACTCTTGAATCAGATGGCCAAGTAGTTTGGCTAAAGCTTTCTCTTCAGGCGTAAGGTCGGGTTTCTTCATCAACCCTCTTAATACCTTGAGCAAGCGCCTGTTCTCGCGCTCGGTTTCGATAACTGTAGGCACGGTTTCAGCTAATAGTCCGCCGTATCTCTTCACGTCGAACCTTGCTCTACCTGCTCTAACAGTTCTTTTTCCACTTGTCTCTATCATATTCAGCGTGTGTCAGAATCGCTTTGATATCCACTTGCTCCATGTCGTAACGGATGTTCGCAATCAGCCTGTATCTGTTTCCCGCAATGTCGAAGATCGCGCAGTCGTTGTAGATGTCGGTTGCCCCAAATGCCTTTCTCACATCGTCAAAATTACGCCATGTGGCCCTTCGTGTGGCTTTATACCAAGTGTCCAAAGATGATCTCGATCGAGCGTGTTTCCTCGCGAACTTTTGTAAGGCTTCGTGATTTCCAACGAGCATTATTCATGACGCTTTCCTCGTTCCCCTTGAAATGCTCTCACCGTAAAATGGTAATGTCAATCGGGGGGAGAGACGCAAAATCTTGCGTCTCTACGTCGGCTCGTTCTGCATCGAATAATCCTTCGCCGCGCCCGGCGTCGCGTATTCATAAGGCCCGCGGTAAACGACCGGCGGATTCGACGCCGCGTCCGTCCACTCCAGCGTCGTCGCCTCCCAGGGGTTGTCGCCGGCGCGCTCGCCTTTCCACAAACTCAGGAAGAAATTGAACAGGAAGATCAGTTGCGCCGCGGCCGTGATTAAAGCCGCGACGGTTATGAAGATGTGCAGCGGTTGGAGAGGCTTCAGGAATTCGAACCAGAGCGTGTCGGCGTAACGTCGCGGATGGCCGGCCACGCCGAGCAGATGGAACGGGATGAAGATCGCGTAGACGCCTATGAACGTCAGCCAGAAGTGCGCCTTACCCATAGCCTCGTTCATTTTCCGCCCGAACATTTTCGGAAACCAGTAATAGGTCGCGGCGAAGACTCCGAAGACGGCCGCCACGCCCATAATCAGATGAAAATGGCCGGTCACGAAATATGTATCATGAAAGACGATGTCGAGCGCCGTTTGTCCCAACACCAATCCGGTTACGCCGCCGGAAACGAACACCGAGACGAAGCCGATCGCAAAGAGCATGGGCGCGGCGAAGCGAATGCGCGCGCCCCACAACGTGCCCAGCCAGTTGAACGTTTTGACCGCTGAGGGAACGCCTATGACCAGCGTCAGGACCGAAAACGCGATGCCGATGCGCGGGTTCATCCCGCTCACGAACATATGATGGCCCCAGATCAGAAATCCGAGCCCGCCGATCGCCACTATCGCTCCCACCATCGCGCGATAGCCGAACACAGGCTTGCGCGCGAATGTCGCCATGACGTGCGAGACCACGCCCATCGCCGGAATGATCACCAGATAGACTTCCGGGTGGCCGAAGAACCAGAAAAGGTGCTGCCATAACAGAGGCGACCCGCCGCCGCCTTCGATCAACCGCTCCGACACGACCAGGCCGGCCGGCTTGAAGAAACTCATCCCGTAATGACGGTCCAGGAAAAGCAGCATGAGCGCGACGAACAGGACCGGAAACGCGAGCAGCGAGATGCAGGCCGTCGTGAACCACGCCCAGGAAGTCAGCGGCATTCGCATCAGGGACATTCCCTTCGTCCGGCGCGTGAGCGTCGTAACGATGAAGTTGATCGAGCCTAGAAACGACGCGACGCAGAAAATGCCGATGCCGGCGAGCCACAAATCGACGCCTTCCGCCTGGCCCGGTCCCGCCGAAGCGACGGCGCTCAGCGGCGGATAGAACGTCCAGCCTCCAATCGGCGCGCCTCCGGTCACGACGAGCGCGCTCATCAAAACAACGAAGCTCGCGAGCGTCAGCCAGAACGAAATCATATTGAGCCGCGGAAAGACCATTTCGCGCGCCCCGACCTGGGCCGGCAGAAAATAATTGCCGAAGGCCGATTGCGGCGCGACGCTCAGAACCATAAAGACCATGATCGTCCCGTGCATCGTGACCATCGCCAGATAAAACTCCGGCTTCATCAGACCGTCGCCGAAGCCGCCCGGAAAGATCTTTTCAAGCAACGGCCAACGGCTCTGCGGCCATGCCAGCCTCAGCCGCATCAGCAGCGACATCACCGACCCGACGAGCGCGGCCCCGAGCGCCAGAAAGAAATATTGCAGGCCGATGACCCTGTGGTCGCGGCTGAAGACGTATCTGCCTATGAAAGTTGGAGCTTTCGCTGTCTGGGACGGAACTTGAGACATCACTTGCCGTTCTTTTTCAACCACTCTTCGTAATCTCGCGGCGATTTCACGTCCAGGTAGGCTCGCATCTGATGATGAAACTGGCCGCACAATTCGGCGCAGGCGATCTCGTAACGCCCCTCACGCGTCGCGATGAAATGAATATTAATTCTCATCCCGGGCACGGCGTCCTGCTTCAATCGTAACGCGGGGACATAAAAATCGTGGATCACGTCCTTTGACCGCAGCGTCAGGCTGATCGGGCGGTTGACGGGCGCCACCAGTGTCGTGGTCACGATATCGTCATTGCCCGACGGGTCGGCCGGATCAACGCCGAGCGGCCCCGGACGCGCCCCGATCGAGTTGTCGGCGTCATTGTAAAGCTTCGGATCAACGCGTCCGAACTTCCCGTCGGCGCCGGGATAGCGGAAATTCCAGACGAATTGCTGCGCGACGGCCTCGACCCGCACGGCGTCAGGCGCCGTCTGATTCAATCGCAATCCGGCCCAGACCCTCTGTCCGGTAATCGCCAGCGCGATGAAAACGGAGGCCGTGATCGCGGCCAGAATAATCTCGACACGCGCATTGCCCGATGAATGCGATGCGCGTTCGCCGTTCTTCGCGCGATAACGCCAGACGGCGTAACCGAGCGCGCCATGTGTGATCGCGAACCCGGCGCCGATGACGATCAATGTGATTTTGAATTGATGATCGATCGCGGCGCTGTGCGCGGAGATGGATTCCGGCGCCCGCCACCTCGGCCATGCGAAAAGGCCGACAGTAACGATTGCGGTAAGCCAGATCGCTATCGCGAATAATCGAGACATAGGATTGCGGATTGCGGATTGCGGATTCTTCGATTGCGGATTGCGGATTGCGGATTGCGGATTGCGGATTGATTTTCGCTGTGCGCCATCCGGCTTCGATTTCCATTGCCGATAAGTGTAGTCATCTTTAACCAAAAATCCGCAATCCGCAATCCGCAATCAGGGGATCATCATCGCCGGTTGAAGCTTCAACGAGCCGGGTTGAAAAGCCACCGAACCGTCGAAGGTGAAATCGGCTTTTGCGTCGGACTTTTCGGTCACTTTGATCTTCGCCGTCTTCGCGCCGTAGCGCTCGTGCCAGGCTTCGATTTCATATTCGCCGGGAGGCAGACCCTTGATCGTGAACGCGCCGTTCGCGTCGCTAACCGCGAAGAACGGATGCGCCAGTACGGCGATGTGCGCCCGCATCCACGAATGCTGATTGCATTTGACCGGGAAAATAGCCTCCGGCTTTGAAAATTTGCGTAAGATTGGCCCCTGCCCGGCCTGTTGCGAGCCGTCGAACTCGCGGTTGACTTGCGGGAGGGTGTGAATGTTGTGGGTGGTCTGATCGGAATTGACGATCCTGAGAGGCTGCCCGGCTTGAATGCCCAGAACGCGCGGGACGTATCTGCAACCTTTTTGATCCAGCGTCACTTCGTCCGCGGGCGTTTCAAATGCGGCCTGCGGCAATCCGCTCTTGACGAAAACGAAGACGTTCTGGAGCTTGCCCTCCTTCACGACCACGTCGTCTAGAAAATTGTCCCCCTCGCATTTCGAGTCGCTGGACATATCCAGCTTTTTCGGCGCGGGAACCGCCCCGGTGAAATTGATCACGCCGATGATATTGCCTTCATTGCCTGAGGGCTTCCACAAGTGAGCGGTCTCTTCCTTGCCGCAAGCAGCGCCGAACGCGATCGCCAGAATCAATGAAAACGCAGCGATAACTCGCCTGGAAAACATTACTTCACAGCCTCCTTCAGATTTTATGATCGCTTTTGTATGGTTTGGATGAATCACAGAAGTGAGCGCCAATCATCGCATATTCGCCCTCCTCAGCAAAACAGTTCGTAGTCCCGCCAACAGGGCGGAATCTTGAGGTAAAGATCAATTCCGTAACGTCAAACTATTCCGCCTGAAGGCAGGACTACGAACTTTTCATCGTTTCAGGCCGTCGCAACTACAGGCAGGCCACTCAGAAAATAGTGGACGGTGGGCAGCCTGCCCACTGCCCGCTCCGTTATCAGCTGATTATCCAAAAATCTAAATTTCGCAATCTAGATTTTTGCATTGTGATCCTGGCCCTGAACATTGTTCGATTCCGCAAATTCTTATCCATCTAATGGTTGCGTCAGGCGATAGTAAATCCAAATACTTGGAATGAATTTTGCTTAAAAATGAGGCCGTAGGTAAACCTTCCAATAGAAATGATATGGCACATTGAGATTTCCATTTTTCAAGATCTGGGAGGTTCGCGGAAATTCAAATCAGGGACAAAATAGCAGGACTTCTTTACCTCCCCCTCTGAAGAACCTGAAAGCTTTCGAAACAATTAAAGGAGCCTTTCATGACAAATCCTGGGATAAGATTATTTATTCGGAGCGTGATGATTACGTTGCTGGCGTTGGGGGCGACGGTCATGGCGCAGCATATTCGCGGAGCTTTGGAGGGGACGGTCATCGACCCGAACGGCTCCGTATTGTCAGGCGCAAAAGTCGTCGTCAAAAACGCCGCGACCAGCGCGGAAGTCACGACCACGGCGAATGATCGTGGCTATTTCAACGTTCAGAATCTGGAGGCCGGAATCTACACGGTCACGGTCGAACAGGCCGGGTTCCGCAAATTCGTCGCCAAGGACGTCAATGTCAAAGTCGGCGCGGTGACGCCCTTGACCGTTGGGTTGCAGGTCGGGACGACCGAGCAGGTGGTGGAAGTCACAGCCACGAGCACCGAGGCGGCGGTTGACACCTCACGGGCGACGGTTGACGGCGTGATTACGGCAAAGACGATCGAGAATCTGCCGCTCAACGGGCGCAATTTCCTGGATCTGGCGCAACTCGAACCGGGAGTGCAGGTGCGCGACGGCGGGGACTTCGATCCGACCAAGAACCAGATGGTCGGCGTTTCCATCGGGGGCCGCAGCGGGCGTTCGACGCGCATCCAGATTGACGGCGTGGACATCACCGACGAGACGGTGGGCACCACCACGGCCAACCTCTCCAACGAGACGATTCAGGAGTTCCAGGTCAGCCGCTCGACGCTCGACGCCAGCGCCGACCTGACTTCGAGCGGCGCGATCAACATCGTCACTCGCAGCGGGAGCAACGCCATCCATGGCTCCGGGTTCGCTTTCTTCCGCGACGAGAGTTTCGCGTCAGACATACGGCTGGTCAGGCCGCCGAACACCAGCAAGCCACCACTCGACCGGCAACAGGGCGGCGGCGGCGCAGGAGGATACTTCATTAAAGATAAATGGTTCTGGCACGTCGAGTACGAGCAGAACAACCAGGACGGCCAGCAAATCACCGCCATTCCGGCCTTCCCGAAATTCAACGGCGCTTTCGGCGTCCCTCTTGACGAGCGATTGGGCGGCGCTCGAACAGATTACAACATCACGCAGAATCTCAAGGCGTTCTATCGTTACGGTTACAACTACAACTTCGGCGTCACCGGTTTCGGCAGCAACGACCTTAGCGCTTTCGCCAATCTCAACAACACGAACTCTCACGTGACGGGTCTCGATTACGCGACGTCGCGTTGGACGCATTCGGGCCGGTTCAGCTATCTCAATTTCAACAACTTCATTGTGGACGCCAATAGCGCGGCGGGCACGCCCGCGACGCTCGCTACGAATGGAACGCCGGTTTTGCTCAATATTAACGGCATCCTGACAGTCGGGCCGGATTTACTGGCGCCGCAGCAGACGTTCCAGGATAACAAGCAGAGCAAGTACGACGCGAGCTATACCTTCGGCAACCACACGTTCCGTTTCGGCGCTTCGTACAACAAGATCGATGAGGCAGTCTTCGCCAGTTTCTTCGGCCTGGCGCCCAGAATCCGCGCCAACCGCAACGCGGACACTATCCCGATCGCCGCCGGCTTTGGCGGGGCTGACGACCCGCTCAACTATCCGCTGGCGCAGATCGTGCTCGGCAACGGCCTGGGCGCGTTCAGCGAGCGGCCGGCGCTCGGATTCAACAGCGGCGGCACGATTAACCATCGCCTCGGCTTCTATTTTTCAGACGCCTGGAAGGTCAAGCGCAACATTACGCTCAATTACGGTCTGCGCTACGATTATGACAGCGCGCTGTCGGACAGCGATCTGGCGCGGACGCCGTTGCTGGCGACATTCAACCCGGCGCTCGCCGGCAAGCCGAATAACGACAGGAACAACTTCGCGCCGCAACTCGGCTTCGCATGGGACATCAAGGGCGACGGGAAGTTGGTCGTCCGCGCGGGAGGCGGCATCTACTACGACACCAACATCATCAACAATTTCCTATTTGATCGCGTGCTCAACCTTCCGCCCGGCCTCGGCAACGACACGCCGGTGTTGTCCGGCAGCAGCCCGATTCTGGTCGACCCCGGAACTGGCGCATGCCTGTTCGAC
>DASUFM010000111.1:0-7400 GCA_036274535.1 Blastocatellia bacterium | reverse complement strand
AGAAAGGGATCGAGCTTTATCGGAAGGGCGACTTCAATGGAGCTGTAAAAGCGCTCCAAAAAGCGGTGAAGACTCATCAGAGCGATTCCGACGCCTGGTACTATCTGGGCTTATCGTTGCGCCGCGTCGATAAGATCAAGGACGCCGGCAAAGCGTTTGAGAAGACAATATCGTTGAGGCCCGATTTCGCCCCGGCTTACACCGGGATGGCGTATATGCAGTTGCTTGGCAATGACAATAATGAGGCCTTGAAGAACGCTGAAAAAGCGTTGGCGCTCGATCCGAAGAACTTCGAGTCGCATTACATCGCCGGCGTGGTCCGTTTGAGACAGGGTAAGCATGCGGAAGCCCTGGCCAGGGCCGGAGAAGCCTTGAATATCAAATCGGATTATCCGCCGGGGTTGTTGCTGAAGACTCAGGCTCTCCTCGGCGTATTCGCCGAGGAGCGGGCCAAATTGGTGGAAAGCAGGAATCAGCGTGAAGGCGGCAAGTCCGCCGGCGACGTCGCCGGCGTAGCGAGCAGACACGCCGATTATTCTCTGCTCAATTCGGCTTCGAAAAGTCTTGAAGCCTACCTGAAACTCGGACTGCAGGAACCTAATCGGGATTCGTTGCGCGAGCAATTGGAAGAACTTCGTTTCTATGGGCAAAGAGCGGTCGGCTCAGGATCGGATAATTTTGTAACGCCGAATGATTCCGTATCGCCGATGACCGCCACTCTGAGGCCGACGATTGTTTATAAAGAGAAAGCCCGTTACACGGAAGCCGCGAACGCCGCCGGGGTAACGGGAACCGTGATCCTTCTGGCCGTCTTCGGCGAGGATGGAATCCTCAAACATATATTGGCTATTCAGGGATTGAGTCACGGACTAACGGAGGAAGCTATCAAAGCCGCCCGCAAGATCAGATTTAAACCCGCGATGAGAAACGGCAAACCGGTGTCCGTTTTTGGCAGCCTGGAATTCACTTTCAATCTCGGCCGATAATATTGCGATGAGAGTGATGGACTTATGACTCCCGGCGTCGCTTTATGAACTTCTCCATAAGGCGCGGCCGCTTTTTTAATGCCGGTCTTTACGGTATCATCGAACTTTATTTCAATGGCCCCTGAAGACCGCAAGCTACATCAACAAGGCTGCAAGCAGAATTTATGGAGACAGAAGCGAAAGTAGACCTGAAAACCACAGTCAATCTTCCCGAGACGGCGTTTCCGCTCAAAGGCAATCTGGCCCAGAACGAGCCGGTCCGATTGAAGAAATGGGAAGAGATGGATCTTTATGAGCGGTTGCGCGAAACCCGCGCTGGCCGCCCGCTTTGGGTGCTGCACGACGGCCCGCCGTACGCCAACGGGCGCATTCATCTCGGCCATGTGCTTAATAAAGTTCTCAAGGATTTCTGCATCAAGTCGCGCTCGATGATGGGTCATTGGACGCCTTACATTCCCGGCTGGGATTGTCACGGGCTGCCGATCGAAATCCAGGTCGATAAGGAACTGGGCGCGAAGAAGGAACAACTAAGCAAACTGGAAATCCGCCGCGCGGCGCGCAAGCATGCCGAGAAATTTCTGTCGCTGCAGCGCGAGGATTTCAAGCGTCTTGGCATTCTGGGAGAGTGGGAAAACCCCTACATGACGATGGACCCGAAATATCAGGCGACCATCGTCCGCGTCTTCGGCAAATTCGTAGAGGAGGGCTCTATCTACAAAGGCCTGCGCCCGGTGCATTGGTGCATCAGCGACCAGACGGCGCTCGCCGAGGCCGAGGTCGAATACAAAGATCACACCAGTCCGTCGGTATACGTGAAGTTTCCATTTCCCGACGCCGCGAAGCTTGACCCGTCGCTCAAAGGGCGCAATGTGAGCATCGTGATCTGGACGACGACGCCGTGGACGCTGCCCGCCAACCTGGGAATCGCCGTCAATCCGGCGTTCGAATACAGCGCCGTCGAAGTCGGCGACGAGGTCTTCATCGTCGCGAGCGGACTGTTGAAGCAGGTCGCGGAAAAACTAAGTTGGGGAGAACCGAAAGTTGTTGCGGCGATCAGCGGCGAAAAATTCGACCGGCTGAAGGCCCGCCACCCGTTCCTCAATCGCGACAGCCTGCTGATGCTCGGCGATCACGTCACGCTCGAAGCGGGCGCCGGCGCGGTTCATACGGCGCCGGGCCACGGCTACGACGATTACGTCATCGGCAAGCATTACGGCCTCGAAATCTATAATCCCGTGGACAGCCGTGGGATCTTTATGAAGGACGTGGAGCATTTCGCGGGCCAGGAAGTCTTCAAGGCCAACTCGAAGATCGTCGAGTTCATGCGCGAGAAAGGAGTGTTGCTGCACAAGGAAGACTATAAGCATCAATACCCGCATTGCTGGCGATGTCACAACGCGGTGATCTTTCGCGCCACTCCGCAATGGTTCATCTCCATGACGGCGACCGGCTTGAACGACCGCGCAATCGCCGCCTGCGATCAGGTTCAGTGGGTGCCGGAGTGGGGCAATGAGCGGATGAAGAATATGTTCAGGGGGCGTCCCGACTGGTGCATATCCCGGCAGCGCGCCTGGGGCGTGCCGATCACTGTTTTCTATTGCGCGGATTGCGGCGAATCGCTGGTGGATCCGAAGGTGATCAATTACGTCGCGGACATTTTCGAGAAAGAATCCGCCGACGCCTGGTACGAGCGCGAGGCTTCGGAACTGGTTCCGCCGGGGACGAAATGCGGCTGCGGATCGGGCAAGTTGATCAAGGAGATGGATATTCTGGATGTCTGGATCGATTCGGGATCGAGTTCGCAGGCCGTTTTAGAGCCTCGCGGACTGCCTTATCCTGCGGACGTTTACCTGGAAGGCGGCGACCAGTTTCGCGGCTGGTTCAATTCGTCACTGGTCGTCGGTCTCGAGGCGCGGGGCGTCCCGCCGTATCGCGCGGTGATCACCAACGGATGGGCCGTCGACGTCAGCGGCGAGAAGATGTCAAAATCGAAGGGCACCGGCGTCGACCCGCATACGGTCATCAAGACCAGCGGCGCGGAGATACTGCGCGTCTGGTGTTCGGCCCTCGATTATCACGAGGACGTGCGCATTTCGGACGAAATCCTCAAGCGCATATCCGACGCTTATCGTAAGTTGCGTAACACGGCGCGCAACTGCCTGGGCAATCTCACGGGCTTCGACCCGAAGCGCGACCGCGTCCCGTACGATCAGTTGTACGAGATCGATCGGTGGGCGCTGGCCGAATTGAATGAGGTAACGAAGCGCGCGCTCGACGCCTATCGCAACTACAAGTTCACGGATGTTTATCGCGTGATCAATAACTTCGCGACCGTCGAGCTTTCGGCCCTTTATTTCGACATCCTGAAGGATCGCCTGTACACATACGCGCCCAGGTCGCTCGCGCGCCGTTCCGCGCAGACGGTTTATTACGAGATAGTGCATCGCCTGACACGGTTGCTGGCGCCGCTGCTGGCGTTCACTTCGGACGAAATCTGGGAGAACATTCCGGGCGCGCTCGATGAAGCGAAGTCGGTTCACCTGACGGAGTTTCCGGCTTACGAAGAGGCCTGGCGCGACGACGATCTGCTCAAGCGATACGAGCGCCTGTTCGAGATTCGCGGCGCGGTGACGAAGGCGCTGGAAGAGGCGCGCGGCGCCGATCTGATCCGCAGGTCGGAGGAAGCCAAAATCACGATCACCGCCCCGCCGGAGACGAAGGCGTTCCTCGAATCCTTCGGCAAGGGCAGCAAGGGCGGAGAGGGTGGCGAAGACCTGCGTTTCGTCTTCATCGTCTCGAAGGTCGAATTGCGCGAGGGCGCGGGGCCGAGCGTGAAAGTTGATAAGGCGGACGGAGAGAAATGCGAACGCTGCTGGCATTACACGACCGACGTCGGCGCCGACGCGCGCTACCCCGGCGCATGCCTGCGTTGCGCGGCCAATCTGGACGAGATGTTGGCGCGATAGGCCGGCGCGGATAAGTTATCCATAGCCGAAATCCGAATCGGAAAGGATGACGTTCGTGAACTGCTTGGAGAACGACTTTCAAGGGGTTGAGCCGGATTTAAAGAAGTTCGAGTGACTTTGTTGCAAATAATGAAAACCAAATCGGTTTATCTATTGGGCGCCGCAATCGTGCTCCTCGCCGATCAATTGACCAAGCTGTGGGCGACCATATCGCTCAAGCCGATCGGCTATCAGGACGTCATCGAGGGATTCTTACGGTGGAACTATGCGACCAATCGCGGGGTGGCGTTCAGTCTGTGCGCGGACTGCCCGTCCGGGAGCAGATGGGTATTGTCCGCCGTCTCGCTTATCGCCGCGCTGTTTACGCTCAATTATTTCAGGCGCGCTCCGGCCGGCAAACCCTGGCTGAATACTTCGCTCGCGTTGTTGATGGCGGGGATCATCGGCAATATGATTGATCGCGTCCGGCTGGGCGAAGTTGTGGATTTCATTGAATTCCATTGGAGCGGCCTGCGCCTGCCGGGCGACTGGTGGCAGGGATGGCCGATTTTCAATGTCGCGGACTCCGCGATCTGCGTCGGCGCGGTATTGCTGGCGCTGGAAATGTTACGTGAGGAGAAGGCCGCAAGAATGGGCTCATCAGGCGGGGTTGAGATTTCGACTCCCGCGCCGGAGGAGTCGGCAGCCGGCTCTTCAGAAAGATGATCGGTTAATCGAAATGTTTCCTGAATTATTCAAGATTCCGTTTACCAATTTCAGTTTTAACACCTACGGCGTTTTACTGGCGGCGGCTTTCCTCGGGGGAATGATGCTGATGGCGCGGCTGGCGGCGCGAGACGGGTTGGACAAACAAAAGTCCATAGACCTGGGGTTATGGGTCTTAGCCGCCTCGCTCATCGGATCGAAGGCGCTGATGGTGATAACTGAATGGGACTATTACAGCCAGAACCCGGGGCAAATCCTCTCGCTGGATTTCCTGCGTTCGGGCGGCGTCTATTACGGCGGGTTCCTCGGGGCGGTGATCGCCTCGGTGATTGTCATGCGATATTACAAACTCCCGTGGTGGCGCACGTCTGACGCATTCGCCCCAGGCATTATCCTCGGTCAGGCGATCGGGCGCCTGGGCTGCTTCAGCGCCGGATGCTGCTGGGGCAAACCGACGACCGCATGGTATGGCGTCCATTTCAGCGAAAAAGGCCACGAAATCACGGGCGTGCCGGTGAATGTCGCCCTGCATCCGACACAGCTTTACGAGGCCGCGGCCGCTCTGCTGGTCCTGGTCGTGTTGCTGCTGATTCATCGTCGCCGCCGTTTCGAGGGACAGGTGATACTGGCCTACGCGATGCTCTATTCGGTCGTGCGATTCACTATCGAATTCTGGCGCGACGACCCGCGCGGCGAAATCTACGGTCTCTCGACGTCGCAATTCATCGCGATAATCCTGTTTGCAGGCGCTCTTCCTGTCTTTATTTACCGGCTACGCAAGCATGGCGCGGGTGGCGCTGGCGCCGCGTTGGCGCCGGCGCAAGGCGTTTCTCTGCCGGAGCCGCAAGCGGAGCGCGCAGCGAGAGGCTCAAAACGCCGGGCGGCCATCGATGCGAAGAAAGAGGATACGGAGAATGAAATTACGCAACAGATAGAGGGACAGCGTGACGCTGTATAAGCGCCGATGGAAAATAACGATATTTTCGGAGAGAGACAATTCATGCGATTCCGCTTCCCACTCATCTTCATCCTGACTTTTACCTTAATCACTCCCGCTCAAACTCAACAAACCACATACGACACGATCATCAAAAACGGCGTGGTCTATGACGGAACGGGCGGCGCTCCGCGTCGCGCCGATATCGGCATGAAAGGCGACCGCGTCGCCGCCGTCGGCGATCTGAAATCGGCCACGGCCGCGACCGTCATTGACGCCAGCGGGCTGGCCGTCTCGCCGGGATTCATCAATATGCTCTCGTGGGCGGTCGAAGATTTGATCGTAGACGGGCGTTCGCTGGGCGACATCAAGCAGGGCGTGACCACGGAGATTTTCGGCGAGGGCGATTCGATGGGGCCGCTCAACGACGAGATGAAGCGGAGGCGTAAGGCCGATCAGGGCGATCTGAAATTCGACATTGAATGGACGACGCTGGCCGATTACCTGCAATACCTCGAAAAGCGCGGCGTCTCGGCCAACATGGCGTCTTACATCGGCGCGACCACGATCCGCGAATACGTCGTCGGCCTGGAAGACAGGAAAGCCACGCCGGAGCAGATGGATCAGATGCGCGAGCTCGTTCGCCGCGAAATGGAATCGGGCGCGCTGGGTATAGGATCCTCGCTGATTTACGCGCCGGCGTTTTACGCGCCGACCGAAGAACTGATAGAGATGTGCAAGGTCGCGGCGAAATACAAAGGCAAATACATCTCGCACATGCGCAGCGAAGGAAACCGTTTGATCGAAGCGGTCGACGAGCTGTTGCGTATCGCGCGCGAAGCCGAAATCCCGGCGGAAATCTATCACCTCAAGGCCGCCGGAAAATCGAACTGGCGGAAGATGGACCAGGTGATAGCCGTGGTTGAAAAGGCCCGCGGCGAAGGCTTGAAGATCACCGCCGATATGTACACCTATCCGGCCGGGGCGACCGGCCTGGACGCCGCCATGCCCCCGTGGGTGTTGGACGGCGGATACGAAGCGGCCTTCAAAAGGCTGCGCGATGCGGAAACGCGAAAGAAGATCGCCGAAGAAATCCGCACGCCTTCGGACAAATGGGAGAACCTGCTGCTCGCCGCCGGATCGCCGGACCGCGTGATACTCGTCGGCTTCAAAAACGAGAGCCTGAAGAAATACACCGGCAAGACGCTGGCCGAAGTGGCGAAGCTGCGAAACGAGGATTACACCGACACGATCATGAACCTCGTGCTCGAAGACCAATCGCGCGTCGGCACGGTCTATTTCATGATGTCGGAGGAAAATATCAGGAAGCAGATCAAATTGCCCTGGGTTTCGTTCGGCTCCGACGCCGGTTCGATGCCGGCCGAGGGAGTATTCCTGAAATCCTCGACTCACCCCCGCGCCTACGGCAATTTCGCGCGGCTGCTCGGCAAATATGTTAGAGAAGAAAAAGTCATTCCTCTCGAAGAAGCGGTCCACCGCCTGACGGGGCTGCCCGCGACCAACCTGGAACTCGACCGCCGCGGGTTTTTGAAGGAAGGATATTTCGCCGACGTAGTCGTCTTCGACCCGAAGACCGTCGCCGACATCGCCACTTTCGAAAAGCCGCATCAATTAGCCGCCGGCGTGAAACACGTGTTCGTCAACGGCGCGCAGGTATTGAAAGACGGCGAACACACCGGAGCGAAGCCTGGCCGCGCGCTGTGGGGGCCGGGCAAGGTCAAATAAATTGCGGAATAAACGCCGCCTACAGCGGTTTTGATATGGATAAAAATAGCCACAGAGGAC
>DASUFM010000110.1:0-2923 GCA_036274535.1 Blastocatellia bacterium | reverse complement strand
CGGTGGTGAGGTTGCCATGGAAGAGTTGAGCCTGACGCACGAAGGAATCGAGTACAAATAGCGAGCGATGAACCGATATGCCTTTGCCTGTTCGAATTCAGCTCGGCGCCCCAGGAATTTACCGGGGCGCGGATTCCGGCGAACGCGCCATCTCCGGCGTGCGGATGGATGTCTGCGCGTTTGCCGGCGTCGCGCCGCGTGGGCCGGCGCGAACGCCGGTGATCGACGAGCAATGGCGCGATGACCGGCCGTGCGTCGAACCGGAACGGCCACGCAGACGGACAGTCCCGGCGCTGGTAGAGAGTTTCGACGAGTACCGGCGCCTGTTCGGCGGGTTTGAAGGTCCGGGCCTGCTTCCTTACGCGGTCGCCTCTTTCTTCGAGCAGGGTGGCCGGCGAGCGTACATCACGCGCATTGTCCATGAGTACGGCGACGCGGCGAAGAACGCCGGCGGCGTCGCACAGGGCGATGTGCCGGGCGCGGGCGCGAATGTTTCGCCCCTCAGATTGCGCGCCCGCGATGAGGGAAGCTGGGGCAACGGGCTGCGCGCCGCGCTTAATTTCACGACGCGCCCGCTGATCTTTGAAAATCATGCCCTAGACTCGTTGACGGTAAGCGATGACGAGGAATTGCCCGCAGGAGCTCTGCTGCGCTTGACGCTCATCGACGCCGAGCGCGTCCTGCGATTTGTCGCCAATGTCATGCGACAGGAACGCGAACAGCGCGCCGGTTTCATTCGCGTCGCGGTCTTCGATCAACTCGCGCCCGCCGAGATCAAGTCGGTGGAAGTCGTCGAAGGGGTGTTGACGATTGACGACAGCGACGGGCGAACGGAGCGGCACGAGAGGCTGGGTTTTTCATCGCTCCACCCGCGTTGGATGGCGATCGCGCTCTGTTACGAATCACAGCTAGTCTACCCGGACAGCGACTGGAGCAGCGGCGAAATGATCCCGGAGGACCCCAAACTGCCGCCCGGACAATGGTCAGCGCTGTTCGAAGGCGGCGAAGACCGTTACCCCGATGTCACGCCGGACGATTTCTTTGACAACGCATGGACGTTCGGCGAGGACGAGCCTGGTAACGGCGTGTATGCGCTGGCGCAGATACCTGATCTGTCGCTCCTGGTCGCGCCAGACCTCTATTCGCCATCGCCGATCGCGGCCCCGGAGGACATAGTTGGCGCGGCTTCGCTGGCCGGGCCGGACTTCGACAGCTGTTTCGATCTGCCGGAGCCTGAAGAGCAAGCCATGCCGCAATTCGACCTCGAAGGTTTGCGGCTCGATCCCACATTGACGAATGAACGGGGTGAGATCATCCGGCTGCAGCAAAAATTGGTGGATTTCGCCGAGGCGGCGCGTTCGTTCATCGTCCTACTCGATGTCCCGCCGGGTTTGAACCAGCGGCAGATTTTGAACTGGCGCGTGAACTTCAATTCGGCTTTCGCCGCCGCCTATCATCCATGGCTTCAGATCTCGCGTGGCGATGACAGCCGCGACGCGCTGATACACTTGCCGCCATCAGCCGTCGCCGCCGGGATCATCGCGCGCCAGGAGACGGCTTTCGGCGCGTGGCACGGTCCGGCCAACGCGTTGGCCGCCGAAGTGATAGACCTAGACGACCGAGTGGCCCCCGCGCGCCATGACGAATTGCACACGCAAGGCGTCAACGTCTACCTGCGCGAACGCGACGGCATTCGGCTGACCGCCGCGCGAACTCTCAGCCGTGATCCGGCTTTTCGACAACTGAGCGTGCGGCGACTGCTGACGATGATCAGCCGGGCGCTATACCGAGAGATGCAGTGGGTCGTCTTCGAACCGAACCGCCCCGCGCTGCGCGCCGAATTGCGTCTGGTCTTGCGCGGATATCTGCGCCGGCTCTTCCGGCTAGGCGCCTTTCGTGGGGCGAACGAAGAGCAGGCGTTCTTCGTTCGCTGCGACGAAACGAACAACCCTCCCTTCGTGATCGACGCCGGACGATTGATCGCCGAAATCGGCGTGGCGCCCTCGGAACCGATCGAATTCATCGTCTTGCGGCTGGCGCGTGAAGGCGACGGGATGCTCGTCTTGGAGGAGAAATAAGTTTATGGCCGATCAACTGCTTCGCTCATTCCGATTTCAGATCAAGCTCCGCAAGAGCCCCGAGGTCGAATCCGGCTCACAATCGCCAGACGACTCTCCGTCCGGCGCGCCACTCGGCGACGGGGCCTTTCAGGAATGCAGCGGGCTGGAAATCGAGATGGACGTTCAGGAATACCAGGAGGGCGGGCGTAATGACGGGGTCATCCGGCGCGTGGGGCGCGGCAAATATAGCCCCGTAGTGCTCAAACGCGGAATGTTCTTCAGCGCGGGCGGCGAGGTCAATCGCGACCTGTGGGGCTGGCTGCAGGACGTCGTCACCGGCAAGCGGCCTGTCGCGCGCTACGACGGCATCATTCAAGTCATGAGCTCGGGCGATGACGTCGTCGCCACCTGGGTCTTTGATCGCGGCCTGCCGCAGAAAGTTCGCGGGCCGGAGTTGAACGCCAGGACTGGCGAGGTCGCAATTGAAGAGTTGCACATCGCTCACGAGGGACTGCGGCTGGTAGAGCCATAACAGATGTCAGATGTCAGCTTCCTACCTGGAACCTGGAACCTGAAACCTGAAACCTGAAACCTGGGACCTGACATGCAACTGCAAAAAGCCATAATAGCGGAACTCGATGGCGAGACTGAAAAAGACTCGTTTCCCGTCCAGTTCAACCCGACCACGCTTAAGTTGACGCTCAGCAATCAGGTAGAGGGCGGCGATTCGCAGGGGCGCCAGGTGCGGCAGCATATCGGCCCCAGTTCCACGACGCTTAGCCTGGACTTGATCTTTGACACGGCTGACGAGGGGACCACCGAAAATCCGCGCTCGGTCCGTGAAAAGACCAAAAAGCTCGAAC
>DASUFM010000109.1:0-4043 GCA_036274535.1 Blastocatellia bacterium | reverse complement strand
GGCGATTCAAAAGCGTTTCGTTTCGCAATGTCTGGAACCTCTGATTGAGTGATAAGAGGATGGCAGTATTATCACAAAGGGTCGAAGGGTCAAAGAGTCAAGGGTTGATTTTACCTTTTAATCGCCTTGATAAAGCTGTTGATTCCTTTCTCCGCCTTGCTCTGCAAATCAGCGGGCTATGGAGCGCTGAGAAATCCAAGCAGTTCGTTCATCAACCGCTCTTCCTGATTCGTCCCAAAAAGAAACTGGGCGTGCGCGGAGCCTTCGAGGATCACCAATTTTTTCGGCTCCGGAGATAGTTCGAAAGACTCCCGGATTTTCGGCAGACGTAGAATATCGCCGGAGCCGCGGTCTTCGCGGGCGACAATAAACAATTTCCGCCCCTTCATTTTTTCAGGCGTTTCCGATCCATAGGAGCCGATCATGGCGACGCGATCTATTTCACCGGGCGCCGCGTGAACCAGGGCTTCGCCGGCCGCGCCGCCGCCGAAGCTGCCGCCGATGATCGAGACCGTTTTCGCGCCGGTCTTCCGAAGATGGCGGACGGCGGCCAGAACGTCCTGATAAAGCGGCGCGCTGTAGACGTCGCCGCCGGGTCCGGTAGATCGGCCGTGGCCTCGAAAATCGATGGCCAGAACGCGGTAGCCCGCGCCGGCCAGGGTTTGCGCCTGTTTCCACCAGCTATCTTTCAGAAAGCGCCCGCCATGAGCAAGGACGACGCCGCGCTCGCCTGTTCCATATAGATCGCCGTACACCACTCCGCCGTCCGCCGTCTTCAGGACAACGCTCTCAGGCTTCGGACCAGTCGGTCGAAAACTCGGGCTGAGGCGGAGCTCGAGCATCGGATCCTCTGGCAATCGCGCCTGGCCGAAATAGGGCAGCAGATCGCGCATCGCGATCGCCCGGTATCCGTTTTCTTTCAAGTACCGCATATATTGTCGAAACGCCTCGGGCGGCGTATGAACCCATGGGTGCGCGAGGTCCGGCGTCCCATGAAATTGCAACACCACGGCTTTTCCGGCCTTAGCCTGCGCGACGACCTTTTTGAAATGCTCGAAGGTCCAGTCTGGATAGGCGTCCCCAGCGGTGGGAATCAGCAGCGGATGATATTTAGCGACATCGAGCGCCGGGCCGATTTCGATCTTTCCGTATGGGATCTCCGGCTGCATTCCTCGCCGCGCCAGCTTGTAGCCATAGCCCCGAAGCTGCCGGATCGCCTCCGGGCCGAAGCTGTTGCCGCACCACGCAAAGCTGATGGGCTTCGGGACGCCGACCCTGGCGAGCGCCTGTTCAACCTGCTCGAGTTCTTCGCCGAGCCGCGCGCCGTTTTCGACCTTCCCGAAATCCGCATGCGTCCAGCTGTGGTTTCCGATTTCAAAACCCATGTGATGAATTTCCGCGACGTCCTCCCAGCTCAGAAAATTCGCCGCGTCCTTCATCCAATTCTGGGTAATAAAAAAGGTCGCTTGAAAGTCCAGTTCTTTCAGCAACGGCGCGGTCACCGTCCGATGCGATTTCACAGCGTCGTCGAAGGTGAGCACGACTGTCTTGTCCGGAATCGCCGGCGACGGGCCGCCGAAAGCGACAAGCAGCAGAAGCAGCAGCAGAGATATACTTTTCATCATATCGGATCCGTTTTAGAGTGGCGGGAATTTTTCAGGCGGCCTGCGATGTTTTGTCGCCTGCTCGTAAGCGTATACGAACCTGATCAGATCCGGTTCGCTGAACGACCGCCCCAGAAACGTCAGCCCGGCAGGGAGCGAGTCATAAGTGAATCCCATCGGCGCAGTGATCGCCGGGAATCCGGTTTGCGGCGAGAGTATCTGGCTGTTGTCGCCGGCGGGGCTTTGCACATCGCCGATCTTACGCGGCGGATTGCTCCAGGTCGGATAGATGATGGCGTCGAGTTTGTCTTTTTCCATCGCCTTCAGCAAAGCCTCCCGGAAAGCGATGTTGCGCGGGTCGCTATACAAATCCTTGCAGGGAGCGGTCTGTGGCGTGGTCTTAACAGCGTCCTTCAATCGCTTTTCGATATATGGTGAATAGAGGCCCGACTCGACGATGGCGCTCAGGTTCTTATATTTACTTTTCTCGCCGAGAGAAGCCAGGTAGTTGTTCACGTCGTAGTGAAAAGAATTGCACCAAATGTCCTTCGTCAGTTCGTCGTAATTCGGAAGATCGAATGGGTCGACGATGGTCGCGCCCTGCGCTTTCAAATCTTCGATGGCCCTGGCGACCAGGGCTTTGATCCGCGGGTCGGCAGTCGGAGCGTCAACGTACCTTCTGAACACGCCCAGCCTCGCGCCCTTCAGGCCGTCCTTCTTCAGGAACTGCGTATAGTTCTTCGGGACTTTGCCCTCGGAAGCCTTCGTGACCGGATCGGCCGGGTCATATCCAGCGATGACTTCGAGCACGCGCACTGCGTCTTCAACGGTGCGCGCCATAGGGCCGCCGATGTCGTTGCGCAAATAAAGAGGAATGATCCCGTCGCGGCTCGTGAGTCCCATCGTAGAGCGAATGCCGACCAGCGCGTTATGCGAAGACGGGCCTCTGATCGAGTTGCCGGTGTCGGTACCCAATCCCACCGCGCCTAGATTGGCCGCGACCGCGGCCGCCGTGCCGCCGCTAGACCCCGCCGGAACGCGCTCCAGATCGTAAGGATTGCGCGTCACGCCGGCGATCGAGCTCTCAGTCAGCATGGGGCTGAAAGCCCATTCAGCCATATTCGATTTCGCCAACACGATCGCGCCGGCTTCCCGAATCCTGCGAACCTGAAAGGCGTCGTCAGGCGGGATAGAGCCTTTGAGCGCCATCGAACCGCCGGTAGTCTGCAGGTCTTTGGTGTCGAAGTTGTCTTTGACTATCACCGGAATCCCATGAAGCGGCCGCAGTCTTTTGGTTCGCTTGAACTCTTCGTCCAGGCGGTCGGCTTCGGCCAGCGCCCGCGGATTGACGATCACGATGGAATTGAGTTTGGTCGGCTGATCATAAGCTTCGATGCGTTTGAGATAGGCTTCGACCAATTGGCGGCAGGTGATTTTGCCGGACCGAATCGCCTGATGTATTTCGGCGATGGTGGTCTCGTTCAACTCGAATTTCGTTTGGGTTTGCGCCGGCGGCCGCCAGCCCGGAACTATGATTATAGCCGCCGTCAGCGCCAACATCGCGATCCTTTTCACGTCGATCCTGCCAGGGTGATTTTCATGTCTAACTTGTCGTCGTAACGCCACCTCGATATCCTTTCAAAATCAGGACCTGTGTTTTCAAGACTTCAAAATAGACTGAATGGCGCGCAAATTAAAGCTGAATGGAATTAACTACTTGAAAAGAGAGGGAAAGATCTAAATCAGACCACGCGAGATCGGGTCAGTACCGCGAGCGGCAGGGAGCGTCGCAGATGCCTGGTTCACGCTCCCTACCGGTCGCGGTACTGACTCAGTGTTCCAATCTTGTGTGGTCCGATCTAGAGAAAGGCTGCATTGCGGTCCAGCAATTTTTCCCTCTCTGCGCCTCTGTGCCTCTGTGGCTATTTATCCATATGAAAGCCGCTGTAAATATACCTTTCGATGGTTTAATCGATAAATAGTCGAGGCGCATGTTCGGTTTTCAGGTTATAGGGGCCCGGTTTCAGGATTTAGCCACTTATCCAGGAAATCCCTAACAGACTTGACGCCGGCGTGGCTCTCAATCCGCGTATTCCTGACTCAACCGGCCCAGCGCCAGCGCGCCCAGGGCCAGGCCCAGATCGCGAAGCGCGACGTCGTAGTAGCCGGGGATCATCAGCAGGTTCGCGATAATCAATACAAGCCACGCCGCCACGACGTAGGCGAAGATCCGCGGCTTAAACCACACGCCGAGTCCCGCGACGATCTCAATCACGCCGATCAGGTACATCAGGGAATGCCCCTGGCCTCCGACCATTCTATTCATGGCCGAAGGCAGGTATTGATCCCAGTTGACTAATAGATGGAAAAACTTATCCAACCCAGCCGCGATCGGCGCGACGGTGAACCCGAACTGAAGAATTCTGTAAGCCTGATAGC
>DASUFM010000108.1:0-2894 GCA_036274535.1 Blastocatellia bacterium | reverse complement strand
GCGCAATTGAACCTCGCTCCTGACTTCGCCGGTGAGGTGTGGGCGGAGGCTGTTTATCCTGGCGGTTCGAAAAAGATGACCGCGACGACGCTGATCGCCGTCGACGCGGCAGGCGACAAAACGTCAGTTCCGCTCGATGCGGTCGGCGGTTCGGTGGGGACCGACGAATCGGCGCGTTCCGACAAACTAACCGGCGGAAGAATCATAAGGACAAAACTCATCGCCGGGGAGCCTGATGTCCGGATCACGGTCAACGCGCCGGCCTTCCAACTGACGCTCTGGCAGAACGGCAAAGAGGTCAGCGCTTATCCCATCGGCATCGGCCATAAAGATTTCCCCATCCGGGTCGGCGAACGTGGGGCCACCACGATTATCTTCAATCCTCACTGGATTCCGTCCGGCGGCGCGTGGGTTCCCCGCGGCAATGGCGTTCCGCGCGGGCGCCTCGGTAAGATCAAGATCTCCCTGGGCGAGGGGTGTATGATTCGCGAGGCCGCGAAATCTGATGAAATCGGACGAGCCGTTTCGCGCGGCTGCATTTTGATGCTTGGCCGCGATCTGATAGACCTTGCGGAGAAACTCGCCGTGGCGCGCAATCTGCCGGTCATGAAATCGAGGGACTCCTGGTTGAGAAGCGGCGGTGTACGGATCGCGGCGACGCTAGATCCGCCTGTACTGGTGGATATTAACTATGATCTGTATGTGGTCGAAGACCGCATGTTGCGCCTATATCCTGACGTCTATGATCGCGGCGCCTTTAAGCTCGACAGCTTGCGGGCCGAATTGCAGAGCGCGGGCGTCGCGATTTCGCGACTCGGAGATCACCCATTGGGGAGGATATTGGACCGCGTCAGCGCTGAATCCCAGTTTGTCATCAATGTCGCGGATGTCAGGAGAGGGCGCCTGGGGCGCGGGCGCAAGCTGCCTTTGGTCGACAGGACTGTTGAGAAAGAAAGAGAAATCGCTCTGGCGCGCGGCGCGCGAAAACAATGATGAGTAAGGCCTATAGGCCAATTAGGTAAAGTTTGGTAATTGGCGGCGCCTTTCATTGCCAATGTGAGATCGGCGCTCAGCGCCGATCTCACATTGGACAAAGTCGAGTATAGATGTTGAAAGGAAATTCTGACTGCCCATTTGTCATTGCCGCCGAAGCAGTAAGCAAAGCCAGTAGCGAGCGTGAGGCCAGCTAACCGAAGGCCCACCATCGGTCCTGTTGCCAGCTGTGCGATTCCTTTAAACTTGATCGGGCCAGTTCGAGAAATCGGCTGCGCTGATCATCTGTCTGGAACGCTCGATTTCGAATGACAACGTCTCCGCCATCTCGCGTGAAAATGGCGGCTGCGTCGTCTACATCTTCAACAACTAAACATCTGGCCTGGTCATCATTTTGCGCGAGGATTCCTCAGAAAATAAAACCGGCCATCTTCAGCTCCGCCAAGAAAATCAGGAACGCCATCTCCGTCGAAATCCACGACGCTCGGGCTGACGTCATGGCCTTCGATATTACGAGTGGCGAGCGTCCCGGCGTTTTTCATGACCCAGACGCCATTCTTTATTTCAACCTGCCGCAGAAAGTCCGCGTTGGCCGAGTTCAGCAGGAAGTCCTGTTTGCCGTCGCCGTCCCAGTCTGCAATGCAAAGTTTGCGGCGACCGCTTTTGCCAGCCATCCCGGCGTTCAACTGCAACGGCTTGCCGCTCTCGTCAACGAAGGCCCGCCGAGGCGCTTTCAGGATCAGTCTGCCGTTTTGCCGCGCGCGCTCAAAATAAGCCAGATATCCTTCCTGATCGAGCATGATCAGATCAATCAATCCATCCTGATTCCAATCCATCAGGCACGGCGTCGTTCGCCATTGAGTCAGCAGTTCTTTGCCCTGTGGGCGCGCCCAGCCCCAGGCGAGCAGGGGCTGCGATTCATGCCACTCCACTTTAATCGGTTGCGGCGCGGCGAGTTTCGGCGATTTACGAGTACCTATGTTCTTCAACCACTGAACGCGTCCGAGAATCGAATTGAAAACGATGTCCGGCAAACCATCCGCGTCCCAATCGGCGACATTGAATGTTGTATAACCCCACTTGGCCTCAGCCGGCCCCTGTATGCTGCCGTTAGGACCGGCCATGATGCGAAATGCGGCGCCGTTCACTTCAAGGCGCTTCGGCGCCGCCCACCTTGGCGCAGCCACGCGTGGCCCGCTCAGGTTCTCAAAAAATTCTATGTATCCGGCGGTATTGCCGCTGAGGATATCCATGTCGCCGTCGCCATCCCAATCAACGCCGGCCGGAGTCGCTAGCGCGCCACATTTCAAGGTATCGGCTTCCTGCCTGAAATAAACCGGGCGGGCGAATATCGGCGTATGATCCTTTTGCCTGCCCGTGTTTTCTACGAGCGCAACGCGCCCGTCTTCATCTCCGGTAATCAAATCGAAGTCCCCGTCCTTATCCCAGTCGAAGGCGATCGGGACGATCATCTGCAAGTCCATCGTCAGTGGCGCGCCGCGCTCATCCTTCAACCGGCGGCCCGCCGCGTAGAGTGGTTTCGTCCGTGAGCCGATATTTTCAAAGTAGGTGAAGCCATCAAGGAACTCGCCGCAGAGCAGATCGAGATCGCCGTCGCCATCGAAGTCTTCGAAGTTGGGCGAAGGACAACCGAAAGTATCAATCGCCTTGCCACCGGCTTCGAGTTTGACCGGCGGAGCGTATTGCGGCGTGGCGTTCGTTCCCAGGTTACAATGCAGCAGCACGAAGCCATGCAAAGGGCCGTTCATCCATTCGCCCTTCTCGTTCCATGCGTCGTCCCATCCATAAAAGCTCCAGTCTTCAATTCCGGTTACGAGGTCGAGCGCTCCGTCTCCATCGAAATCAACGTAGCGCCACTGGTTGTGGCGGACTTTCGGCCC
>DASUFM010000107.1:0-12432 GCA_036274535.1 Blastocatellia bacterium | reverse complement strand
CGAATATTACGACGGACAGCAAAAGGCGTTTCATCAGGTCTCCAATTGGGTATTTCAAGTGAACCGCGGCGATCGCCGCTGGGGAAGTTTTGGCTATTTGGAGGAAAACGTCAATCAGATCGCCCCATTTAGTCATTTGTTTGCACGAAATGGGACGTCACAACCGCCAAAATTATTTTCGGATTGGGCGGCCAATATTTACGGGATTGAATTTAAACGCTTTAGCCGCGCCGTTTATACGCTCAAACTCTGGCCTGATAATCGCTATTATGCGGGCAGAAAGGAGCCTGGAACTCGGTCGCGATTACGCTATTTGACGTATCCAGTGGTAGGTAAAAAATGAAAGCACAAAAGATAATGCGGTATTTGTTCGCACTGGCCCTCATGTTGGGGGTTCTGGTTAGTTCCGGCCTGTCAAGCCTGTCAACGGTTCAGGCTAAAGATGATGATGACAGACGGGGCCGTAGAGAAAGGCGGGACAGGGATCACGACAGGGATCATGACAGAGACCACGATCGTGGCCGGGACCACAGGCGGTGGCGAGGCCGTGACCGCTTTGATCACGATGACTGGCGATGGAGACGCTATCGCAACAACCGATATCGTTGGAATCGCAGGTACTATCGCTGGTAATGATCAGCGAATTCGACTGGTAAAGAACCAGGCCACCCGGTTTAACCGGGTGGCTTTTTTGTTGCTGGAGTAGTTAGCTGTAATCGCTCACAGACCTATTTAAAAAAACGCCCGCACTCCAAAGGCTGCCGCCATTCCAATCAGCCATGGAATATGGAATATGAAAGGCGATTACACCCCGGAATTTTTGCCTCAGACGCTGAATTTTAAAGTGGTTTCCCCGAACTTGAGGACGTCGCCGTTGACCAGTGGATAAGGTTCCTGGGGGTTGAGCCGTGTGCGGCCGTTGACGAATGTGCCGTTGGCGCTGCCGAGATCTTCGATGTAAAACTGGCCGCTGCGGGAGGTTATTCGAGCGTGGCGGCGCGAGATGCGAGCCGCCGGGTCGAATTTCGAGAGGTCGATGTCGGGCCGGATGCCGCGGTTAGGATCGACGCGGCCGATGGTGATTTCGTTATCGGCGGGCAAAGGGAACTGGGCGTTGGCGTCCATATCCAGCAGGACCAGCCGGCCTATCGCCGTCTCCACGCTGGGCGGGCGCTCTCCGAAATAGATCCGATAGAGGTCGCTCGGCGTTACGTCGCGCCCGCAGCAGGAACAGGGAAGAACCGGAACGATCGAAGGCGTGCCGGCCTGTGTGGCGTACATCTCCGTTTCGCGGATCAGGTTGTCGAGAAAGGATTCGCGCTCGCTCTCGGCCAACCGGTCCCAGTCCAATCCGCGCTGCCTGCACAGCTTTCGCAACTGGGATACGGCGAAATCGAGACGAGTCGCCCCCTGCAGGTGGTCATCCTGGGTCAGCATCATCAGCAAAATTTGCCTGTGTTCCGGCGCGAGCTGACTCACCCACTCTCGTAGTTGTTCTTCGACTGACGGCGAATCGGACATTTATTAGCCTCAAAACTTCGAACCGACGAAAACGAAAAGAATCGGAAGAGCAGTAACCGCGGATTCACACGGATGCGACGGATCAGGGCGGTTCATCCGTTAAATTCGTGGTTCCTGCTTCTTTGTTTATAATTCAGGATTCGATGCGCGGGCAAGGCGAAAAACCGAATTGATTTCGCCCCCGACCAGGATCGCCAATCCGGTCAGGTAAAGCCACAACATCAGAACCATCACGCCGCCGAGCGCGCCGTAGGTCGCGTCGAAATGGCCGAAGCGCGACACATAATAACGAAATCCGAACGAGCTCAGCAGCCACAGGCCGACGGCGAAGATCGCGCCGGGCGTAAACCATTCCCATCGCCTTCCGTCCCTGCCTCTGCCGATGTTCGGCGCGAAATAATAGATCAGCTCGATTCCGAGCAGCGTCAGAGCGATGATGATCGGCAATTGGGCCACGGCCCAGAATGTTTCGAATGCGCTGCTGAACCCGAAATACCTGGCCATCTGCGCGCCGATGTACTCGCCGAAGAAGATCAACGCCAGGGCTGAGATGATGAAAACGGCCATCCCCAGCGTCAGCCCTATCGCCAGCAGGCGGACTTTCCACCACGCCCGCGCCGGCGCCGTGTCGTAAGCCCTGTTGAGCGCGGTAATGATCGCTTCCATCCCCGACGACGACGACCAGAGCATCAGGAGTATGCTGAAGCTGAGCAACCCGCCGCGCTGCTCCCTGGTAATCTGCTGGAATGTGTTGTTGAGCAGCGAATATGCGTCGGGAGGGAGAACCGCGCTGACCGCCCCGATCCATTGATCCAGATTCCGGCGCATCGGCAGAAACGCCAGCAGAGTAGTCAGAAAAATCAGCAGGGGAAAGATCGAGAAGAGCCAGTAGTAGGCAAGTTGCGCCGCGCGACCGAAGACGTCGTCTTCGCTCAGTTTATTCCAAATTTCGAGCGCGATCCGCCGCCAGCTCCGCTCGGGTGATGGCGAGGCGACGCGCAGGTCTGAAGATTGCGCGTCACTCACGATTTTATTAACTCCCTCCATCTTGATTTTCCTCGACGCCATTCCTTTCCAGGGATCTCCATTCGCATGGGGCGCCTGGGGCGGTTTGGCGCCGGCCAATCCTAATCCCTGTCGTCTGCGGCGTAAAGGAAAAGAAAACTTCCGCCTCAGCCGTGACAATGTCTCGATTTCAATTAAAATAATCGCTTCGCTGATTCTACATTGACGCCTGTTCATTGAAGCGGGCGGTTTGCGAGCTTTGCTGATTTTTATATGTCACTCATAACAGAACTCTCGAGCGATTTTTCACGCGCGGTTCGTTCACGCGGCGCCGATTACTTTCAAGAAGGCAGGGTGAAGATCACGAAAGGCTCCGATTGGGAGGTTTACGCCAGAGTGCGTGGGACCCGGACCTATAGCGTCGACCTCGAAATCGCAGGCAATGAACTCATAGTCCATTGCGATTGCCCGGCTTTTGACACCGAGCCCTGCAAGCATCTATGGGCGACGATACTGGCCGTGGAAGGAAAAGGATACCTTCGCGGCGACCCCGACCTCGGCCCGCTGGAACTCGTTCCCGGTTTCGTTGACGACTACGATTATGACGATGACGATGATGATGACGAGGTTGACGATGAGTACGATCCGCCCCCTATTGTATTCAAATCGTCCGGCGCTGAGCGAGGTTCGAAAGGGAAGCTTCCGAGTTGGAGGGAGCAACTGGCTTCCCTCGGGCGCTCCGCCCCCGCTCCGATCGTCGAAGCCGGCGATGAGTGGCCGCCGACCCGCAGGATCATATACGTCGTCGATGTCCAGGCCACGCTCGAATCACAACATCTGATCCTCGACACTCTCCTTCAAGACCTCAAACAGAACGGCGAATGGGGCAGGCCGCGCAAACAGCGGATCCCGCGATGGCAAATCACCAGTCTGCCCGAGGTAATCGACCGCCAGATTTTCGCCATGCTCGCCGGATCGCGCGAGCAGTCGGATTACAGCTATTACGGGTACGATTACCAGGACGCCTATGACATGGCGCCGTTTCGCTACCGCCTCACCTCGCCTCTGCCTCAGATCATACTGCCGCTGATCGCCCGGACGGCCCGTTGCTACCTGAAGCTTCGAGATAATTCCGATGAACTGAATGAGATCAAATGGGAGGAGGGCGAGCCCTGGCGGTTTTCGATCCGGGTTCGCCGCGCCGACAGGCGGCCTGATCAATATGTCGTCGAAGGCGTTCTGAGCCGCGGCGAGGAGCGTGGCGACATGGCTAAAGCCGCGCTGATACTTCAAGGCGGTCTGATCTTCACCGCCGACAGTGTCGCCGCGCTCGACGACGGAGGCGCCTTTCACTGGATTTCGATCCTGCGCCGCGCCGGCGAACTCTTCATTCCCGCTGATCAGATCGGCGAGTTCATGACCGAAGTTCTGAGCGAAGCCCACCCGCCCAGACTCGATCTGCCCGAAGAGTTGCGCTATGAGGAGATCACCGCCAAACCGCAACCTTGCCTGACTTTCAAATCACAGAAACAGAACGCCAGGCTGCGCGCGCGCCTCTCGTTCGATTACGCGCCGGATTCTCAACACTGCGTCCTGGATAAAGACGATCCGCGCCGTGGCGTCTACCAGATCGAAAGCGGCAGTTACATTCTGCGCGATCGCGACGCCGAAGCGGCGTTTACCAGACGCCTGACCGAAACCGGCCTGAAATACGTCGGCCCGAACTATTATGAGAAGCGCTCGGGTTGGGAGATCGTTCCGACGAAACTCCCGCGCGTCGTCAGGGAACTGGTCGCGGAAGGCTGGCGAGTCGAGGCCGAGGGTAAGATGTTCCGCGGTCCGGGCGAGATCAAGGTTCAGGTCAGCTCCGGCATCGATTGGTTCGAATTGCATAGCTCGGTCGATTTCGGCGAAACGAAGGCCAGGCTTCCAGAACTTCTGGCGGCCTTGAAGCGCGGCGAAACCGTAATAAAACTCGATGACGGCACATTCGGAATGCTGCCCGAAGAATGGCTGAAAAAATACGGCGTGCTTGCGGGGCTCGGCGAAGCGCACGAAGACCACCTGCGTTTCCGCAAGACGCAGGTCGGCGTCCTCAACGCGCTTCTCAGCTCACAGCCAGAGGCCGATTTCGACGAGGCCTTCGCCCGCGCCCGCGACGAACTGAAGCGTTTCAACGGCGTCAAACCCGCCGAGGCGCCGGAAGAGTTCAACGGGGAACTCCGGCCTTACCAGAAAGACGGCCTCGGCTGGATAAATTTTCTGAGGCAATTCGGATTCGGCGGGTGTCTGGCTGACGATATGGGACTGGGAAAAACCGTGCAGATTCTTGCCCTGCTCGAATCGCGGCGGCAATTGCGTGAAGAGACGGAGGGACGGAGAGACGGAGAGACAGAGAGACAGAGAGAGAATGGCGTCTCTCCATCCCTCCGTCCATCTGTCCCTCCGTCTCTCCATCCATCTGTCCCTCCGTCTCTCGCGGTCGTCCCGAAATCCCTGGTCTTTAATTGGAAGCAGGAGGCGGCGCGCTTCGCGCCCAAACTGCGCGTGCTGGATCACACGGGGCAGACGAGGGAAAAAGAGAGTCTTGAACATTTTGGTGATTACGATCTGATACTGACCACTTACGGCACGCTGCGCAGCGACGCGATTCTTTTCAAGGACGCGCGCTTCGATTACGTCATTCTGGACGAGGCGCAGGCGATCAAGAACGCCGACACGGCTTCGGCGAAGGCGGCGCGGTTGCTCAACAGCGACCATCGTCTGGCGTTGAGCGGCACTCCGATAGAGAATCATCTGGGCGAATTGTGGAGCCTGTTTGAATTCCTGAATCCGGGTATGCTCGGCGCGGCCTCGGGTTTCAAGCTAGCCGGCGGCGCCGCGCGGAACGCCGGCGAAGAGACGCGGCAATTGCTCGCCCAGGCCCTGCGCCCTTTTATTCTGCGCCGCACCAAGAGCCAGGTCGCGAAAGACCTTCCGGAGAAACAGGAGCAAACCATTTTCTGCGAACTCGAGCCGGCGCAGCGCAAACTTTACAACGAATTGCGCGACCATTACCGCAACTCGCTGCTCGACCGCATCGCGCGCGACGGTATCGCAAAATCGAAGATACAGGCGCTCGAGGCGCTGCTACGATTGCGCCAGGCCGCGCTCCATCCGGGGCTGATTGATAAGAATCGCGTCAAAGAGGAGTCGGCGAAACTGGACCTGCTGCTCCCGCAACTCGTCGAACTGTTCGAGGAAGGACACAAGGTCCTGGTCTTTTCACAATTCACCAGTTTTCTCTCGATCCTGCGCGGCCGCCTGGACAAAGAGAAGGTCGAATACGAATACCTCGACGGTTCGACGCGCAACCGGCAGGCGCGCGTCGAGAGATTCCAGAACGACCCCCAATGCAAATTATTCCTGATCAGTTTGAAAGCCGGCGGATTGGGCTTGAACCTGACCGCGGCCGAATACGTCTACCTGCTGGACCCCTGGTGGAACCCCGCGGTCGAGTCGCAGGCCATAGACCGCGCGCACCGCATCGGCCAGACGCGGCAGGTCTTCGCTTACCGCATCATCGCGCGCGACACCGTCGAGGAAAAAGTCCTCGCGCTGCAGAATACCAAGCGCGACCTCGCCGACGCCATCATCAACGCCGACAACAGCCTCATCCGTAACCTGAGCAGAGAGGATCTGGAATTGCTGCTGTCTTGAATTGTCGACGGGGAAAAAGAGGATGGCCATATGACTACCTTTGAAAAGCAGTCTCCAGTATCTATTGTCCCTTCTCCATTCTCATGCAAAAGAGTTGAGAATGGAGAATTGGAAATGGGGAATGGTTTCCACAAAACCCGTTAGCGTCAGGAGATATGAAATATGTCGATGGAATATGTCATATGCCGCCGGGCTCGGAGTTTCTGAAAAGCTGACGTATGATAGACTCTATTTATTCGCCGTCCCCCAACAACTAAAGGAGAACACTTTGGAGCGACACTTTGATAATGACTTGCCGCCTGTCTTGTCTCGCCGCAACTTTTTGAAAAAAGCCGGGAGCGGCGTCGCGGTCGCTGGTCTTTCAAGCTCCGTTGCGACATCGTCTTTTGCGCAGCAGCTTCGGGTTCCTGACCCGCCGGGAAAGAAGCTAGGCTGGGCCATCGTCGGCCTCGGCAGGCTTTCGATCTATCAGATTCTGCCCGCGTTCGCGAAATGTGAGGGCTCGAAAGTCGTCGCCTTCGTCACCGGCAGCCGCGAAAAGGGCGAAAAGCTGGCGGCGCGTTATGGCGTGAACCCGAAGAATATTTACAACTACCAGAACTACGAAGCGCTGCGCGACAACCCCGAAGTGGACGTCGTCTACATCGTG
Organism: Blastocatellia bacterium; assembly: GCA_036274535.1. GTDB lineage: Bacteria > Acidobacteriota > Blastocatellia > RBC074 > RBC074 > JAJVID01. Next base: position 5,558 of record DASUFM010000107.1, on the reverse strand, counting down.
CTGCCCAACGGCATGCACGCCGAATATACGATCAGAGCTGCGAAGGCGGGTAAACACGTTCTCACCGAAAAGCCGATGGCCAACACGCCGAAGGATTGCGAGGAGATGATCAAGGCCTGCCGGGAAGCCAATCGCAAACTCATGGTCGCTTACCGCTGTCGTTACGAGCCTTACAATCAGGCGCTGATCAAAATTTCGCGCGAGGGCGAGCTGGGGCCGATCAATACAGTCGTCTCCGACCATGGTTTCAACATCGGAGACCCGACGCAATGGCGATTAAAGAAGGATATGGCCGGCGGCGGGTCGTTGATGGACATCGGCATTTACGCTCTGCAGGCGGCGCGATACACCACCGGCGAAGAACCTGTCGAGGTAAATGCGATGGAATACACAGACCGCAGCGATCCGCGATTCAAGGAAGTGGAGGAAACGATCAATTTCCAATTGCGCTTTCCATCGGGCGCGCTCGCGCAATGCACGTCGAGCTATGGTTACGCCGGTCAGAATCGCATCCGGGTCATTGGAACTAAAGGTTGGGCGGAACTGGAACCGGCGACCAGCTACACCGGATTGCGAATGCGCGTGAGGAAGGGAAACGCGATCGAAGAGCGCGACATGGGCCAGCGCGATCATTTCGCCCTGGAGATGGATCACATGTCAAATTGCGTGACGAATAACAAGGAGCCCCTGACGCCGGGCGAAGAAGGGCTGCGAGACATACGTATAATAACGGCGATTTACGAATCGGCGCGGATGGGGAAAACAATCAAGCTGTGATTGACTGTTGATCATCGGAGGAACGAAAAATGCAGGCGGAAACACTGAACATTTTTCTCGTTATCTTTGCCGGACTCAACATCGCGCTATTGATTTTTACGCTGCGAATAGTATGGAAATACACAAAGGAAATCGAAGTCGTCGGGAAATACATGGGCGAGATCGAGAAGATACGGCAGGCCCTGACCAGGCAATCCGAAGAGCTTGCGAACCAGAGAAGACTCTCGGTTCTGCCAACGCTCGCCGCCTGGCTCAGGCAGGATGAGAGCGGAAGCCCTATTCATCGCCTCTACATTAAGAATGTCGGAAACGGCATTGCGATGAACATCGAAATCGCGCGCATAGATTTCGTCGTATCTTCAAAAGACGCCGACTCTCCCGATGTAAACTTCGACGCGGATGAGTTCGGCGGTTATCGACTCCCGACGGGGCAGAGCGGATATTCCGTGTTTCAGCCCATTCAGATTTTGGGCCCGAACTCCGAACAGGTCGTCAAGAGCTTCAACTACCCTTCGGATCCCGACCAGGCCAGCGAAATGATACGCCAATACGGTTATACGGGATTCGACTTTTTGTCGCTCATTGATGAAGAGACCCCACTGCATATTGATTTTCAGGATGTCGAAGGCAATCAATACCATCAGGTCATAACGCGTAAGGGCGATACCTTTGCGCCCGGGCCGGTCGAATCGCGGGCGATCGACCGCTCGCGCCGTATCCCGATCTGATTGTGGCAATTATTTAAGAGTATGCGCCAGAGTCGATTTGATGTAAGACCCGGTTGAAGGCGAGATTGTCATGTTTTCTTTGACGAGCGCCTGATTCCCGATTCCGGCTTCGGGGCGGGACAAGCCGGTGACCCTGGCCAGTTCTCCCGGGTAAGTCATGCCGGCGCAGTCCAGGAAGCATCGCGCGATCTCGCGCAGCGCGGTTCGGCGCTCGACTTTCCGCGCCAGTTGTTCGGGAAAGCGCCCTTCGGCCAGCGTCCATATATAACTGAACTTGGGCTGATAAACGACCTCGCTCGGAACGACGATCATCGCCGCCTGTAATTCATCGATCGCCCGCGTGAAGGCTTTGCGATCTTTGACGCCGGATTCATCGCGCAGGTCGGAGGTGGCCATCTCCCACTCTTTACGCAACACTTTCAATATCGCCAGGGCCTCGGCGCTCAAGCGATTTTTCTCCTCGCGCTTTGGGACCCCCCGGATCGCGTTGAAATGGGGAACCATGCGCGGCGCGATGAACATGGTTTTGCCGCGCGCCAGTTTGCCGTAATAGACCTTGCTGCGCCGTACGATCTCGTCCTTCAATACCCAGGTGGCCGAGCTTTCAGGGTCCTTTTGAACGTTATGCGGCATCACCGCGTCGCGCCGCCCACAGACTGCGATGTAAAGCGAAGGCCCGGGCTGTCGCGAATCGGTCATGCATGCTGTGAAACCTACGCGTTCTATGAACGCTTCGGCCTGAGGCGCGGTCTCGACCCGCAGCGTCTCCTCGCGCCGCCAGTGCAGGTCGCGGTACTCCTCAATTTCGGGTGGAAGGATGTGGTTTCGTTTGCCGTTCATGCGAAAATCAGAGTTTGATTCGAATTCAGAACAGGCGCCATTGGGACGACAGAAGTGGGACAATTTTCCAAAGTGTCCCACTAATCAGCGCGCGAAAAGAAGTGGGACAATTTGGAAAATTGTCCCACCATTATTCCGCGCTGAAGTAAATTGTGACGCAATCATTATCAGCTAACGTGATCCGGCCGCAGCGCCCGATGAGTTGATTTTGTTCACCGCGCCGTCGGCCGCGAGTTTCACCACGGTCGCCTGATCTTTCTGCAACTCGGTCAGCGCGGGCAGGGCGGCTCTCGCATCGGCGCCGAGCGCGCCGAGGGCGCTGGCGGCGCTGGCGCGGACGAGCGGTTCAGTGTCTTTCAATGTCGCGATCAAGGCCGGGACTACTGTTCCGGCTTCGGCTTTTATCTTTCCGAGGCCCTTCGACGCGCTCACTCGCACGAATCTATCCTGATCCTTCAACGCTTCGATGAGGGCCGGCGCGGCGGCGCTTGCGTTCGGCCCCAGACCTCCCAGGGCGTCCGCCGCGTAACTTCGCAGATGTTCGCTGCTGTCCTTCAATAAGTCTATCCAGAGCGGAACGGCTGCTTTCGCGTCGACGCCGATTTTGCTGATCGCGTAGGCGGAATGGGTGCGAACGACGAACTCCTTGTCGTGTAGCGCCGCCGTCAATTCCGGTATCGCCGGTTTGGCTTCGGGGCCGATTCTGCCGAGCGCTTCTGCCGTATACCTGCGGACCGGCGCGCTGTTATCCTGCAATAAGAGCGTCAACGCCGGAATGGCTGATCGCGCATCGGCGCCGATTCTGCCGATCGCGTCGGCGGCGTCCTTGCGAACGTTCTCATGTTGATCCTTCAATAATTCGATCAGCGAAGGCAGGTAGGGTTTGGCTTCGCCGACTTTGCCGAGCGCAAAAGCGGCGTTGCCGCGCGCCCAGGCGCTTTGATCTTTCAACAATTCGCTGAGCGCAGGCGCGGCCAGCCTGGCTTCGACGCCGATTTGAGCCAGGGCGAATGCAGCGTTGCTTCTGACCTGTTCATCTTTATCCTGCAATTGCTGGATGAGCGCCTGGATGTCTTTTTTTTCCTGAGCAAAAGCGGAAAAGAAGAAAGTGACGCAGAGTAGAAACGCTATACCGATTTTCATCGTTCCCCCATGTGATTATCAGTTCGGACTTGCCGAAGCTTGCAGTAATTTCGACGCCGCGGGGCGCGAGCTTGCTACTGAGAGTGTAAGGGCGCCGGCGATCATATCGCAAACCGCGCGCAAACCGCGCGCAAACCGGCGATTTGCCATAAAAGAATCGCTATGGTTATGATGCGGTCCTCCCGCTGATAAAAACCCTCCTCGGAAAATCACCGGATCATTATGTCTACAATTAGCGAAGCGAACCTTCCCGGGGTCGGGCGCAAGTTTCAGATAGAGGCGGCGAGCGGAGACCGGTTGACCATTGTCATACATGACGACGGCACGCGGGAACTTTACCATTTTGCGCGCAAGGCTCCGGACAGGGTCGCTTCGGTCGTGACTCTTTCCGACAGCGAGGCCCGGCAGGCGGCCGGGATCATAGGCGGGTTGACGTATGTGCCCAAGGCTTTGCCATCGGCCGAAATCGTGCTCGAGGACCTGCTGCTGCAATGGTACACGCTTGAAGAAGGGGCGGCGTGCGTCGGAAAGACGATTGGCGATCTGGACGTGCGCAGACTGACCGGCGCTTCGATCATTTCCATCATCGAGCCGGACAGATCGAAGCGCCTCAACCCCGGCCCGGACACTGTGCTCAACGAAGGCGCGACGCTCATCCTCGCCGGCGACCGGCAGACCATCGAACGATTGAAACACCTGCTGGTTCATGGAAGGACGGAATAGCCGATGGACCATATGGTGTTGGAAATGGGGCTGGCGCTCAGTCTGATTGCGCTCGCCGCCGCGCTATCTTATAGGCTGCGTTTCTCCATCGTCCCGCTACTGATCCTGACCGGAATGGCGGTGGGTCCGCACGCGCCGAAGATCGGGCCGCTCGACTTCCGTTTCATACAGAGCGCTCAACTCATTGAATTCATGGGTCGCGCCGGAGTCCTCTTCCTGCTTTTCTACCTGGGGCTGGAATATTCCATCAGCAGCCTGATCAGATCGGGGCGCTCCATCGCCCTGGGCGGCTCGATATACATCGCCATCAATTTCGCCGCCGGCCTCGGCTACGCTTATTTGTTGGGGCTGTCATTTAAAGAGATACTGGTCGTCGCCGGCATTACGACCATCTCTTCGAGCGCCATCGTCGCGAAGGTCATTTTCGATTTGCGGCGCGCCGCCAATCCCGAAACCGAGATGATCCTCGGCATCATTATGTTCGAGGACGTTTTTCTGGCGTTCTACCTGTCGATCGTCTCCGGCCTCGTCCTGAGCGAGGCGACTTCGCTCGGCGGCGTTCTCAAATCTGTAGGGCTTTCCCTGGCCTTTATACTGGGGCTGATATTCCTGGGAAGGAAAGCCACGCCTCTGCTGAACAGCGTCCTGCGCATTTCTTCCAACGAAGTTTTCCTCCTGGTGGTGTTCGCCTGCCTGTTTTTGCTGGCCGGATTCGGCGAGACTATTCACGTGGCCGAGGCGATCGGCGCGCTGCTGTTGGGACTGGTGCTGTCTGAAACGGAGCACAGCGAGAGGATCGAGCGCATGATCGTCCCGTTCAGGGATTTCTTTGGCGCGCTTTTTTTCTTCGGATTCGGCCTGACGATAGACCCGTTCGGATTGGGAGGCGCCGTCTGGCCGGCGCTGGGCGCGGTGGTCCTTACGATAATCGGGAACGTAGTCGCGGGCGTGCTGGCGGGCCGAAGCGCCAAACTCTCCACGGCGGCTTCCCTGAACACCGGATTGACGATCGTCTCGCGCGGCGAGTTCTCGATTATCATGGCGAATCTGGCGAAGGCCGGAGACCTGTCGCCGGTCATACAACCTTTCGCCGCCCTCTATGTATTGATCCTGGCGGTGCTCGGGCCGTTGCTGACAAAGGAGTCGGAACGCATCTACGACCTGCTGGATAAAATGTTCGGACGGCTCAAAATAAAATCAGGCAGGATTTACAGGATGATTCAGGGGTATGAATAGGTCTTATGGGGCCTATGGGAGTTATAAGACCGTAGGCCCTGTTTATGGGACTCGCTGATCACTATTTACTGAGGCGCGTCGATTTTTCAATAGGCGCTTCCGAGGTGTCGG
>DASUFM010000106.1:0-2591 GCA_036274535.1 Blastocatellia bacterium | reverse complement strand
GCGCGCCGGAATCGGCTTTGACCATCGGCAAACTCGCAGGGATTTCCTTTTCGATCTCGAAATCGCCTTCGGCCGGTCGCATGTGGCAGGCGGTGATCGCGTCTTCAATGACCCGATTCAACTCGGTTGGCCGCAATTCATATGATTTTCGCCCTGATTGCGCGCCGGCGAATTCCAGGATCTGCTCGACCATTCCGGTCAACCTGCGGCCTTCGTCGCGTATCAACCCGCCGTAGCGTTTGATTTGATCGCGATCGCGGGTCACGCCGTCGGCCAGATTCTCCGCCGCCGAACAAATTACGGCCAGAGGCGTGCGCAATTCGTGCGAGACTCCGGCGACGAATTCCATCTGCTGCGTCGCGAGCCGATGGGCGCGGCGGCTGGAAAGCATTATGAGGCCGACGCTCACGCCCAAAAGCGACAGAATGCCGAAGCTGATCGCGATGTTGCGGCGGCGCGCGCTTGCCACGGCGGCTTCCAGAGAACCGGCGTGATGTTGGACGACCAGCCGCCAGGCTCCGGCGGCGTCACGATTGGCCATTTGGAGCATAGCGCCGTCGGCCATGGATTCGAACAGCTTTTGATGAGCCGACGCGTTCTCATCCTTGCCGGGATTGAGGCCCTCAGTCCCAAGGACGACGATTTGACGGTTGTTTACAGGAGGCTTCAATTGAGCCGAAGCGTTCACATCTGCTCGTCGCCATTGCGCAAAGATGAACTTGTCTGTCTGATCGAAAAGGACCTTGAAGAGTCCGGCCGTCACGTCTCCTCCGGCCAGAGCAGCATCCGAAGATCCCGCGTCCGAACGATAAAGAACCCGACCGGGCTGGCCGCGCTTCATCACGGCTATCGTGTACTCTCCGGCGCTGTCGCCGAAATGGCGCGCGGCCAATTCAGGAATCAGTTCCCGGCTGATGTAATCGTCGTCGAAAGCGATGATGCGATAGGCTCGCGGGCTGAGGGTCGGCATAATTCCTTCTTCAGGGCGATCGGCCTCCGGAATGACCAGCCCCGGCAGATCTTCATCAACAAGATTGATCCTGAATGAAAACACCGCTTTTTTGAGGCCGCTGTCGCCGGCGCCCTTCATTCCGGGCGTTTTGGGCATGGAGGCTTCGCGTATCCTGGCTCGCAGCATTTCATATCTGGCGCGATCTTCCTCCAGTCTTTTCCGCAGATTCGACATGCCGGCGGGCCACTCGCAGGGCTTGAAATCGCCGGCTTCAACGTCGTAACGCGAGAGGGCTTCACCGTTCTCTCCGGCCTGCGTTAGATAAATATCCTTGATCATTTTCGGGCGCGCCGCCGATTCGCGCCAGCTACTGTATTTCGCGGCGAAATCATCAACGCCTTGCGCCTGACCGGATTTGATGTCCGGGGAAATGGTCGCCGGCTTGAAACGCAGATAGATTTCAGTCAAGCCGCTGTCGAAATCCTGGCAAAACTGTCTGGCCATCGTGGTCAAAACGCTCTTCTTTCGCTCGCGTTCGCCTTCGCTCACCTGGCCCAGCCAGTGGTATTGGAACACGGCGAGCAACGGCAGCAACGCCAGCAGCGCGAGCGCCAGCGACAACATCCATATTTGTCTTTGCGTCGTTTTGCCCTTCATCATTTCCGCTTCTGACCTGCTCTCCATCAGTCCCATGGCCTTTGAACGTGGCGCATCATAGCACAGCGCGAACAGCCGAAATCACTGTTATCCGCTGGCGGCCATAAATTTAACATCCTTTACAAAGAGCCGGATTTTTGGCGGATGGCTGTGGTAATATAAAACTCGAGTTGCCTGCCCTATATAATGAAAGACATGCAAGTTCGCCTCGGGCTGAATGTCTCAGCGCCCCTTCCCCCTAAGAAAGTCTGACAACAAGAACACTGGCGCCTGATTCGCCGGCCTTCGCATCGCTCTCCTTCTTTCAGGAACGGCCAAGCCTCAGTGCGCCAACATTCAATAACCCTCTCAATCTGAAATTGGGATAAATCGAGCGCATGTACGAATACAAAGCAAATTTCCAAGCGACTAAAGAGGCGGCCACTAATCAGATCAATATCATTGAACAGTTTTACCAATCGCCAGCCTGGATAGTGGCGATTGCGTTTTTTCTTCGTCTGGTTGTGGCCTTATCTCTTATAGGAGATCAGTTTTCGCCAGAAAGGGATCATTTCAGCTTTGGCTGGGAGACAGGAAGAATAGCGCGGTCAATAGCGATGGGAGAAGGCTTCAGTTCACCTTTGCATGGTTCAACCGGGCCAACGGCCTGGATGACTCCGGTGTATGTCTATCTGGTTGCGGCGGTCTTCAAGGTGTTTGGGGTTTACTCACTTAAGTCCGCTGTGGTGATGCTCAGCCTCAACAGCATATTCTCAGCGCTGACCTGCCTGACAGTGTTCTTTATTGCGCAAAAATCATTTGGTCGCGTAATCGCCATACGCGCCGGGTGGGCGTGGGCGCTGTTCCCTTACGCGATTAATTTCGCCGCCTGCCGTGTCTGGGGAGATTGTCTCAATACATTGTTGTTCAGTCTCGTTTTTCTGGTCGCCCTGCGTCTGGAAGATATGACAAGCCTCAAGGCCTGGGTGGGATTTGGACTGTT
>DASUFM010000105.1:0-6628 GCA_036274535.1 Blastocatellia bacterium | reverse complement strand
CGTCCGGAGCGACGTTGATCATTCGCTATCTGGCCAGCGGGCGCGATACGGCGTTCGGCAATGTAGGTGAGTATGCCTGGCAGGATTTGCCGAAACGCGGCCGTTTGCTGGCGATGACGATCAGCGCCGAAGACAAGACCGGCAACGGCGTGCAACTCTTCGACCCTGAAATCAACGGGCTGCGCTCACTGGATTCATCTCCGGCGGCTTACAGCGGCCTGGCCTGGCGCAAGGACAGCGCGGATCTGGTGGTCCTGAAGGCGAAGGCGGATGAACGCCGCGAAGGGGCCACGAACATCGCGCTGGCGTGGAAAGGACTCGGCGGGGCAGGCGAAGCCAAACGGACATACGACCCGACTGCGGATACGAAGTTTCCGGCGGGGATGCGCACCGTCGCTTTCCGCCGTCCCACCTGGTCGCAGGACGGCGCCGTCGTATTTCTTGGCATAGCCAAATGGCGGGAAAAACTGGCCGGCGACAGGAAACCGCCCGCAGGCAATGACGCCAAAGAAGAGGACGAACCGGCCGGCGTGGACGTCTGGCACTCCCGCGACGTGATCGTGATGTCTAAACAGAAGATTGACGCTCGTCAGGAACGTCAAAGAAATCTGCTGGCCGCATGGCAGGTCGACGCGGACCGGTTGACGCAACTGGGGAGGGAACGCGACGAACAGGTGACGCCGCTCAAATATCAAAAGCTCGGATACGTGACGAATTGGACCGCGTATGCGATGGAGCGAACCATCGGGCGGCCCGCGGCGGATTTGTATTTCATAGACCTGGCGAGCGGCGAGCGCGTGAAGATCAAGGAACGGGTCAGCTACGACAACTATGTGCGGCCGAGTCCCGGCGGGCGATATCTGATCTTCCTGCAGGACGATCATTATTGGACTGTGAACACCGCGACGCGCGCCGTCACCGACATCACAAAGAGCGTTCAAACTTCTTTCGTGGACCGCGAGTCGGACGCCACGATCAAACAGAAACCCGCTTTCGGCGTGGCCGGGTGGACGAAGAATGACGAGTCGGTGATTCTTTACGACAACTACGATCTATGGCAGGTCGCGCCGGACGGGTCGCGCGCCCAGCGATTGACGGACGGCGCGGCGGAACAGACGCGCCATCGTTATCTTCGCCTGGACCCGGACGAAGAATGGATAGACACGAACAGGCCCGCCTATCTTAGCCTGTTCGGCCTCCGTAGCAAGAAGTCAGGCTTCGCTCGTTTGCGCTTCGGAGCGGGCGTCGAGCGTCTGGTCTGGATGGATAAAAGCGTCCAGCGTTTGGCGAAAGCCAAAGACGCGGAGACGTATTCGTATTCCGTCGAAGACTTCGACGATTCTCCGGACGTCTTCGTGGGCGGCGCCTCATTGAAAGACGCGAAGCAGGTCACGAAGACCAATCCGTTTCAGGGCGATTACGCATGGGGCCGTTCTGAACTGATCGAATATAAAAACGAACGTTTCGTAGGATTGCAAGGCGTTCTGCTCTACCCGGCCGGATACCAGGCGGGCAGGAAATATCCGATGGTCGTTTATCTGTACGAGCGGCTTTCGGACGGGTTGCATCAATACAGCGCGCCGTCGGAGCGCGATTACTACAACACCGCCGCGTTCACCCAGCAGGGCTATTTTGTGTTGAGGCCCGACATCAAATTCCAGCCGCGCGAGCCGGGGCTCTCGGTCGTCGATTGCGTGACCGCCGCCGTCAACAAGGTCGTGGAAATGGGCCTCGTGGACGCGCGCAAAATCGGCGTCGTAGGGCACTCATGGGGCGGTTTCGACGCGAGCTACCTGGCGACGCACAGCGAGCTGTTCGCGGCGGCGGTGGCAGGCGCGCCGATCACCGACCTGGTGAGCAATTACGGTAATCATCATTGGAGCAGCGGCATAGCCGAAACCGATCACATCGAGACCGGACAACAACGCATGGAAGTCCCGCTCTGGGAAGACCTGCAAGCCTACATTCGAAACTCGGCGCTTTACAACGCTCATAACATGAAGACGCCACTGCTGCTTGAATGCGGCGATAACGACGGCACCGTGTTCTGGCATCAGAGCGTCGAGTTGTATAACGTCGCCCGCCGAGCCGGGAAAGACGTGGTCATGCTGGTTTACGGCGGAGAAGATCACGGCCTGCGCAAAAAGGCGAACCAGATCGATTACCACCGCCGCATCCAGGAATGGTTCGGACATTACCTGAAAGGCGAGCCGGCGGCGCCGTGGATTACGAATGGCGTCAGCTTCCTGGAACGCGAACAGGAGTTGAAACGACTCAAATCGCAAAAGGGGAAGGACGTCACCCCCTGACTCCAGAGCCAGGCTTAAGAGAAAACGCGGAACACGCGGAAAAAACAGAACACGCGAAAGATTTAATCGAGAATTTTCCTACTTTTCCGCGATTTCAGTTGTTTCCGTGTTTTCTCTTGTCCTTCACAATATAGGTTTGTAACGTTTGGCCAGCAGGCCGGTCGCCAGATCAAGATCGATATCGCCTATCAACAATCCTTCCTCGCCGTAGGGCTGATAGCTGAGCAGCGTTCCGTCCGGACGCGCGATGGCCGACGTGGTCGGCGAGCCTGCGCTCGCAAAGTTGGCGCTCGCAAAGTAGCAGGTGTTTTCCGCCGCGCGGCAGAGCAATGCTTTTTCGTGAAAGGTATTCCTGGGATCCGCGAATTCCTTTGGGCGGTAAGAATGCGGTTCCGCTTCGTGGAACTGCGGGTGAAACACGACCTGCGCGCCACGCTGCGCGGCCCAGCGAACGGTTTCCGGATAACGCCAGCCTTCATGGCAGATGGCGATACCGAATGTCAGAGGACCGGCCTGAAAGATGCGGCGTCCGGAACCTGGCGCATACACGCCTTCTTCGCCGGGGTCTATCTGGACCTTGTCCTGGAATCCGGCTCTGGATCCGTCCTGATTGATAACGAGCGCGGTCGCCACAGGCGCGCCGTCAACAACTCGCTCGGTTCCGAGTATGACTGTGATCCCTGCGCTTGCGGATGCGCTTGCGACGGCCGACCAGGCGCGTTCCAGAAATTCCTGATCCGGAGGCGGCACGGCTTTACCCGGGCTCCTATACCCGGGGATGAAGCACTCAGGGAAGCAGATGATTCCCGCTCCTTCAGCCGACGCCTGAGCGATGTATTGTTTCGCCAGCGCGATTGATTCTTCGGCGTTTGCCGGAAAACGTACGTTGCCGAGCGCGACACGAAATGAATTCATATGATATTCGAGGATAGTCAGACTACTGCGGAATTTTTCAACGCTTCGATTTCAGCCATGTGCGCGGAATCATACAAATTGCCAATGCGCGATCCTGAGATCAGAATAATGGTCGAAAGGCGCATGGTCAATCAAGCGGTCAATCGCTCTATCTACACAAATCTTGAAAACCCCGTCACAAAATTTGCAAAATGAAATCTCGTCACAGAAGGGGTTTTCAGCCCGACCTTTTTTATGTATACTCCCTTCAACTCGCAGCAGTAAATCTAATGGCTGAGGACGCTGCGGAATCGGGGAGCCGAAAGGGTCCCCAAAAGATCAAAAAGCCGGTCGGCAGATAAGATGTTGCTGACCGGCTTTTTCCATTAATTCAGCCGGTAATCTAAGCGTTTTTCCAGACATTCGCGACGATCTCGTAAGAACTGATTTATTGAGAATCAGGTAAGTTGGTTTGCAAACTTCGAACCGAGGATGAACAACGATTGGCGCAGACCTTTTTCGCCGCGGAGGCGCGGAGCGCGCAGAGCCTACGCAGAGTGACTCCGCGCTCCCTCTGCGTTCTCCGCGCCTCCGCGATGAATGTAATGCATTGTCAATCAACCCGATTTGTAAACTTTCTTTTCTGTACCTCAATAGCGAGAAATCGCGGTATGTCGTGCCTGTCACGATATAGCGCGATTTCTCGCTATATTTCGCGAGTCGTTTTCTTCCTGATCGATAATCTATTACATAAATGTATAAATTGTTTTCTCTGCAGCGAGAATAAGTTGACCGGCATATGGTTCGATGTTGACTTGTTGTGGATCAGTAGTTGCCATGGATGTTGCCAAGTTCAACTTTATTCTTAAGCGAACTTCGTAGTAGAGCAATAATCTCAAATTATAGAAATATACAGCCTGTGGCCATCTCCATGTGCAGGCAATTTGAGGAACTCTATGACTATCAACATACCATTTTGGGAGCCCCGCTATGAAAGCAATCGGATTTACAAGACATCAGGCGCCCTGGCGCTGGTGATATTTTTATCCTTGAACGCGCTTGCTCAGAGCGCGGTGGCCCCGGCCAGTCCGGAACCCACTCCCCGCGCGGTGGTCAGGACGGCGCCGGCGCAGGAAAACGCTCCGATCAAAATCGGCTCCCTGACTGTTTCAGGGAGCGTCAATGCTCGGGTTGAAAGCTGGGACTGGTTCGATTCGGACGCGGCGGATGGCAGTTACAATTACCCTGCGATAGTCTTGCGCCTGGGCATAGGGCAAAGCAAAGAGAAGTTCGAGTGGTTTGTGGAGGGACTGGCGCCTGTTCTGTTAAACCTGCCGGACAACGCCATCGCTCCCGCGCCGCAGGGTCAATTGGGATTGGGCGCAGTCTACTTTGCCGCGAACGGCCGCCGGAATACGGGCTTGAATTTCGATCAAGGTTACGTGCGTTTTAAGGGACTTTTCGGCAATGCGGGGAGCAGTCTGAAACTCGGCCGCTTCGAATTCGGTGACGGATTGGAAGTGATGCCTGCCGACCCGACTCTGGCGGCCCTCAAGCGGACCCGGGTCGCGCAAAGGCTGATCGGCCCGTTCGGATTCACGCACGTCACGCGCAGCTTCGATGGCGCGCTCTATGCGCATCAGAGCAAGACTTCGAACTTCACATTCCTCGCGGCGCGCCCGACATCGGGGGCCTTCGATATAAATGCGAACAACGAACTGGACATCGATTTCTATTACGGCGCTTTCACGAAGCCGTTGAAGCATAAATCAGGGGCCAGCGAATACAGGTTGTTTACGATGCATTATCACGACGGCCGCAGAGTGTTGAAAACCGACAACCGGCCGGCCGCCGCGCGCGCCGCCGATTTCGGCAAAATCCGCCTCACGACCACCGGCGGACACTTCATCAGCGCATTCAAAACCGGCGGAGGCAAGACGGACGTGTTAGTATGGGGCGCGGGTCAGTTCGGAAACTGGGGGAATCTGGATCATCGCGCTGGCGCGATCGCGTTTGAGGTGGGATACCAGCCGGGCGGCAAGCTTGCGGAAAAGATCAGGCCCTGGATTCGCGGCGGTTATTTCCGCTCGACCGGGGATGGAGACCCGACTGACGGCGCGAACGGGACTTTCTTCCAGAACCTGCCGACGGCCCGGGCCTTCGCGCGCTTTCCGTTTTTCAATCTCATGAACAACGAAGATACCTTCGCGGAACTGAGGCTTAGGCCGAGCCCAAAGCTCACTATACGCGGCGATATACGCTACCTGCGGCTGAGCAACGAGAATGACCTGTGGTATCAGGGAGGCGGCGCATTTCAGAAGCAGACATTCGGTTTTGCGGGCCGCCCGAGCCTGGGCGGGAAATCTCTCGGCACGCTTGCTGATGTAAGCCTCGACTACGCGGTCACCCCGCGCACTCAATTGAGCTTCTATCTGGGCGGCGTGCGTGGAGGGAGCGTTATCTCGAACATTCACCCGCTCGGTGGCAACGCGCGGTTTGCGTATGTCGAAATAAACCAGAGGTTCTAAACGGCGTCGGGAGCAGTAGCGCTCAGGCGCCATACAGCAGGTTCAGGGTCATCGCTGCGCGTCTTGCCGGATTGGTCGCCGATAAAGGCAGCGCAGGCCTTTGGCGACCCCAACACTTTCACTTTGAAAGGAGATACATATGGATGCTTCCATTCAACGAATAGCGGGCGGTCCCGGCTTTTTTGAGCGGATCAACGGAGAGTGGCATAAACCCGCGCTTCAATTTTTCATGTTCATTGTGCTGGCGCATTGGGCCGAGCATCTGGCGCAGGCGGCTCAGATATACATCATGGGATGGCCCAGGCCACAGGCCAATGGAGTGCTCGGCCTGTGGATGCCGTGGTTGATCAAGTCAGAGGCGCTGCACTACGGATATGCGCTGGTCATGCTCGCCGGCCTTTGGATGTTGCGCAAAGGATTCGAGGGGCGGGGGCGCATGTTCTGGATGATCGCGTTCTGGATTCAATTCTGGCATCACATCGAGCATGGGTTGCTGCAGGGCCAGGCCATCTTCGGACACAACCTGTTCAACTCGCCCGTTCCGACCAGTATCGCCCAGCTGTGGTTCCCGCGGGTCGAGTTACATCTGTTTTACAACTCGATAGTCTTCATCCCGATGGTAATCGGCATGTACTATCACATGTTTCCGCCCGAGGGTGAGACCCCGAGTCATAAGTGCGCCTGCGCTGCGAAGCACGCGACAGCCGGGACGGTTTCGGCCTGAGTCGCGGTCTTCTCGCGAGACTTGAAAGAATTTATGCGGATTCGCCGCCTTCAGAAAGGCCAATGGTTGAAGTGTCTGGCGCTGGCGCTGGCGCTGGCGCTGTGCGCCAGCGCTTTCCTGTCCGGATGCCGGAAAACGGCCGAACCATCGCCGGGCCTGGTGATGCGGCATGA
>DASUFM010000104.1:0-5337 GCA_036274535.1 Blastocatellia bacterium | reverse complement strand
GTTTGCGCCAGCAGTTCGCCGAGGATGACCTGCTCAGTGAAATCTTTCGAACCGATGACGATCCGCCCGCCGGTCCTTTCAGACCAGATCAATCCGCCGATGATCAGTGACAACACGGCGGCGCCGGCTGTCGCCACTGCCCAGGCTCCGGCTTTCCCGCTTCTGGCGCGATCCGGAGAGAGGCGGCGCTCCAGCCAGGTCAGAGTCAGATCGGCGGCGAGCGCAAGAGCGGCCGACGGTATCGCGCCCGCAAGAATCATCACGCTATCGACGCTCGCCACGCCGCGGAAAATGTATTCGCCCAGACCGCCAGCGCCGATCGCCGCCGCAATCGTCGCCGTGCCCACGCCGACGACCGTCGCGACGCGCACACCGGCCAGGATCGCGGTCCGCGCCAGCGGCAGTTCGACCTGATAGAGCAGTTCCCAGCCTGTCATCCCCATCGCCAGCCCGGCTTCGCGCGCCGACGGATCGACGCTCTTCAATCCGCTGACCGTCGTGCGCATCACCGGCAGTAGCGCGTAAAGAATCAACGCGATCACCGCCGCCTGCGCGCCTATCCCGCCGATGAGAGGCAGTGGGATCAGAAATCCGAACATCGCCAGACTGGGAATTGTCTGCAGGATATTCGCAAAGCCGACCAGCGGCGCGCCCAGCCGCGGATTGCGATAAGAGAAGACGCCGAGCGGCACTCCCACCGCGACGGCGATGCCTGTCGAAACCACGACCAGCGCCAGGTGGCGCACAATCGCGTCCAGAAATTCGCCGCCATGATTGAGCCAGAACTCGATCAGCCTCATATGCCGTTCAGATCAGCCACTAATGAACACGAATAAACACGAAGCGCTTTCTTTATTTGGTCATCCATTTGTTTTCCTCTCGCCATTATTCGTGTTCATTCGTGTTCATTGGCGCCTGAAATCCTTTTTCTCGAAATCTATGTTTCGAATCTCGGTAAAGAATCGAGGAAGATTTTCACCTCGGGATTGTTCGATTGAATGATCTCAGCGGGCGTGGCGCAGGCGGCGAGTTTGCCTCCGGACAGCACGCCGACTTTCGTTCCGAGCGAGAACGCCTCGCCCATGTCATGCGTGACGCAGACGACGGTCTTGCGAACCTGGGATTGAATGCGATGAAACTCGCGGCGCATTTCGGCCCGGGTCAATGGATCGAGCGCGCCGAACGGTTCGTCCATCAGCAGGATTGGCGGGTCGGCGGCCAGCGCGCGCGCCACGCCTACGCGCTGTCGCTGCCCGCCGGACAATTCACGTGGATAACGATCGGCGTAAGTCTTAGGGTCGAGGCCGACCAGGTTGAGCAATTCATCGACGCGCGCGCGGACGCGGTCTTCGGGCCAGCCCTCCAGTCTGGGCACGACCGCGACGTTGCGCCCGATGGTCATATGGGGGAACAGTCCGACCTCCTGCAATACATAACCGATCCGGCGGCGTAGTTCGATCGGATCCCAATCGGATGTCGCGCGGCCCTCGACCCGCACGACGCCTGATTGCGGCGGTAACAGATGATTGATCAGTTTGAGAACCGTCGTCTTGCCGGTCCCGCTGCGTCCGACGAGCGCAAGCGTCTCGCCACGTTCGATGGCAAGCGAAAAGCCATCGAGCGCCAACGGCCCGTTCTGGTGACGGAAGCTGACATCGGCGAACTCGATGGCTATTTCATTGTTTGGCGGCGAAAAGCTTTTGCCGTCCATATCTGGTTATCTCGATCAGGAGTTGCGCAGCGGGCGTCCGCATTGATTGCAGAAGTTCACCACGCGAGCCAGAGTCGCGCCGCAATGCGGGCAGGTCTTGGTCGCCGATTCCGACACCACTGGAGACACGGTGGTCGGCGCCGACCAGGACGGAGCCGGAGGAGGAGGAGGCGTCTGCTGCGGCGGAGCCGGCGTCTGCTGCGGCGCCTGCTGCGGCGTATATGGCCTGTAATCAGGCTGCGGCGGCGCGGACGGAGTCGGCGGCGGCGGCGCGTAGGATCCGTAATCAGGCGGCGCATACGGCGTCTGCGACGGCGTATAGGATCCGTAATCAGGCGCAGCGAATTGCCCCGACGGTTGCGCGCCGTGAATTCCTACCAGATCGCGATAGGCCAGCGCCTGAGTCAGGAACAGCAGCGGCGCCGTCGCCAGTACGCCGATTCCGCAGGCCAGCCCCCCTGCCATTGCGATGATATAGAGCGCCACGGCAAAGATCGTGAACATAATCCAGTCTTTCTTGGTCACCTCTATGCTGGCTTTGATCGCCTCTATTGTCCCCTTACCGCCTTCGACAATCATCGGGTACGTAAGAAAGGCAAGCCCATAAACTATAAGCCCGGGTATAAGACAGAAGACGCTTCCGATGCCGGCGGCTATTGTAATCAGCAACAATGCCCCCAACACTCGGATGAAATACGGTCCGCCTGAAAAAAGGGCGCCGACGGAAATCTGTTCACCGCGTAATTGTTTGAAAGCCGCGCTGTACAACCCGCTGATCAACCATGAAACTGCTGCGAGAAGCACGAGGTAGAACACCGGATACAGGGCAAATATCCCAACCGGAAATTCCACCGGTTCGCCATACTCGGGGGTAGGGATCATCAGGCTGATCATGCCGAAGAACGGCAGGTATATTGCAAATATGACCAGATACATCACCAGAATCATCAACACCCAGGTGGACCACTGCTTTGTGAACAGATTCCATGCTTCGCTGATCCATTCCCAGCGGACGCCGGGCGCATTTAATTGTTGCATTCGTATTGCTCCTGTTGGATTGGGGGTATTAACCGGGGCAAGCCGGCTCGGAAAAACAATATCGCTATTTGACCCCGGCTTCGGCCAGATACTGGCGCATCACTTTCGCGTAATGCGGGATCGCGACTTCAGGCGCTTCGATCTCGGGATGCCATTTTTTCTCCCACTCGAAGCTGTAATAGCCGCTGTAGCCGCCCGCGGCCAACACTTTCACGGTCTCTTTTACCGGGACTTCGCCGCTTCCCGTCAGCACATATTGGCGGCCTTTCTCTTCGCCTTTCGGCGCGCGCGAGTCTTTCAAATGCGTGTGGCGGACGTAGCGGCCCAGATTCCTGAACGTTTCGGCGGGGGCTTCACCCGCCACGCATGTGTGGTGCGCGTCCCATAGGAAAGCCACGTTCGGATGATCGGCGCCCGGTATTATTTCAAGGAGAAGCGGAGATGTCACGAATTCGCCATGCGATTCGACGATGATCGTCACGCCGCTTCCCTTCGCCTGATCTCCGAGTTCGCGCAACCCGGCGACGATCCTGTCAATCGTCATCTTGTGTTCTTCGCCTTTGACCAGTTGGTTCGGGAAGACGCGGACATATGGCGAACGGAGTTGATGCGCCAGTTCAATGAAACGTTTCGCCTCATCCATTTGTTTCGCCCGCCTCGCGGCGTCAGGCTCGTGCATGTTCGCCGAAGCGCCGAGCCCCGCGATCTTCAATCCGAGCGCTTCAAGGTCTTTTAAACTCTCTTTGAGCTTCGCGCCGGCGAATTGCGGAGACTTCGGCAGGTCCATTTCGCCCGCCAGGCCACGCACTTCGATCGCGGCGAAGCCGTTTTGCGCGGCTTGATCAAGAATAGTCTTCCATTCCCAATCAGGGCAACCCAGCGTAGAGAAGCCTATGGGCAGCCGTTCGGCCGGCTTGCCTGATTTAATTATCGCCGGCGCGGCAATGGCTGCGGCGGCCAAATTAACGAATTTGCGTCGTGTAATCATTGCTCAGTCATTACATTTTGGCCATTTTGGCCATTTTGGCCTCATTGGCCTCTCAGGCGGCAAGAGATACCGCTTGCCCTGTTTCCGCGGAATCATAACATGCGAAGACAGCCGCCATAGTCTTCAAATAATCTTCGCCTTCGGTTTCGCAAGGTTCGCCGGTTCGCAGGCATGAGACGAAGTGTCGCTGCGCCTCGCGGACGCTGTCGCCGCGATAGCCTTCGGTGGGAAACGCATAATCATGCGGCTTCTCCCCGTCGCTGTATTCGTCGAGCCAGATGCGGCAGTCGCGGGCGAGCCGGATTTTTCCGCGATCGCCTTCGACGATCAATTCCTCCGAGATCGGTTCGCGCCGCGCGGGACCGCTGATGCGGTTGGAGTCGATCAGACCGCGAGCGCCGTTTTCAAAATCGAAATGAATCAGCGTGTAATCTTCGCCCTTGATCGCCGGGTTGACGCGGCCCGTCCGGCAGAAGACGCTCGCGAACTCGCCCAGCAGAAAACGGAATGTATCGATGAAATGCACGACCATTTCGTAGACCAGTAATCGCTCCATATCGCGGAAATACGGTTGCGCCGGATAAGGCGCCGCGCCTCGCCCGTCGGAATTGCGCATCACGAAGCCCGTGTAAAACGGCGTTCCTACCGCGCCTCGATCGAGCAGTCGTTTTATCTCGCGGTACCAGGGCTGCCATCGCCAGTTTTCGTGGATGAGTAAGCGAACTTTCGCATTGGCGCATGCGTTGACCATCGCGAAGCATTCTTCCCAGGTCGGAGCCATCGGCTTCTGGCAGATGACTCCGGCGCCGAGGCTCGCAGCGAGTCTGACGATTTCCAGATGGGAGTCAGGACGCGTGATAACGTCGACGAAATCAGGCCGTTCGCGCTCGAGCATCTCGGCGGCGTCTTGATAGGCGCGCGCGATTCCGAACTGTCGGGAAAACTCTTCGGCGCGTCCGGAAACCGCGTCGGCCACCGCCACTATTTGCGCGCCTTCCACGCGCCGCCAGGCTTCGGCCTGGAATCCAGCGAAGCGTCCCCCGCCGATCATCACGCCTTTCAGTGGTTCGAAATTCAAACGGTTGTCTCCTCTTCTTGCGGGCGCGTTTTTTGATCTATGGCCGTGAGCGACATGGCGGGGGAATACTAGCCTCAAGCGCCTGGCCAGGCAAGCTTTAGAATTGACCTTTGAAAAGGATTTTTGGGCGTGATACGATGCGCCCTCTTCTGACAGACCGCGCGTTTCATATTGCGGAGAGATGGCAGAATGGCTATTGCACCGGTCTTGAAAACCGGCGTCCGAAAGGGCATGGGGGTTCGAATCCCTCTCTCTCCGCCACTACCTACTTTCAGCTTTAATTGCAATAACTTACACTTATCAACCTCTTACCTCGACTTTGTCCAGTGTGAGATCGGCGCTCCGCAGCCTTCTTCCGCTAAATCAGACCTGGCAAGATTGGGTCAGTACCGCGACCGGTAGGGAGCGTCGCAAGGGCCTGGATAACGCTCCCTACCGGTCGCGGTACTGACTCGGCGTACCAATCTTGTGCGCTCTGATTTAGCAATATGAGCCGTTCGATTTTTTCAATGATCATAAGCC
>DASUFM010000103.1:0-2715 GCA_036274535.1 Blastocatellia bacterium | reverse complement strand
GATCGGCGCTCGGCGCCGATCTCACATTGGACAAAGTCGAGGTAAGAATATGATGAAAAGCCTGATTATTGATGACGAACCGTCCGCCAGGGCCCGACTCGCGCGCATGCTGGCCGCGCATCCCGTGGCGGTCGGCGTGATTGGCGAAGCCCGCGACGGGCTCGACGCCCTGGAGAAAATTTCCGACCTGCGACCCGACCTGATCTTTATGGATGTAGAGATGCCGGGTCTGAACGGCATCCAGGTATTGCAGGCGATGCCCGAAAGCGCTAGACCGCCGCTTGTGATCTTCACCACCGGTTACGATCAGCACGCGCTGGCGGCGTTTGAAGCCAACGCGGTCGCCTACCTTCTGAAACCTATCGAAGCGGAACGTCTCGCGCAGGCGGTTGACCGAGCCTGGCGCATCCACAGCTTTCAAGAAAAGCGCGTCGCAGAGCGGGGGAATCTTTCTTCCCTCATCAAGAACATGTCCTCGCCCTTGCGCCAATTAGTCGGGCGCAAACGTGACCGTTTCTTTCTTCTATCGCCTGAAGAAATCGTCTTCTTCCGCGCCGACGACGGCATAGTCCGGGCTTTTACCGCGACTGAAGGCTATTGGGTCAACTACCAACTGAACTATCTCGAAGCCTGCCTGCCAGGAGAGATATTCTTTCGCGCCCATCGATCGGCGATCGTCAATCTGACGAAACTGAAAGAGATGCGCCCTTACTCGAAAAGCTCTTTCCTCCTGGTCATGAGCGACCAGGCGCAGACTGAAATCAAGGTCAGCGACCGCCAGGCGGCGCTGTTGCGACGCCGTTTTCCCGGACTATAGATCAAAACTTTAGGCAGGTCATTTATGGCCTGTGCGGGGCATTGACTTTCTTACGTAAAATAGACTAGCTTATCACTGCTTGTGGCAAGCAACCCTGCGAGCCAGTTCCTTACCCCAGTAGCCTTCAGCATTCTCTAAGAGGAGTTGTAGGAAGGAACCCACAGGCCCCCAGACTCACCATTCCCCACAGTTGAGGCGCGAGAACGCGCCAGAATAATTGCAGGATGAGCGTCCCGCGAAGTGGTTGTAGAGTACCCTCAACACGACTCTTGCCACCCAGAATAGCATCGTGCAAAGCAACAGCCTCACGGTGTCGATGGCATAGTCCCCCTATAAAACACACATCCCCCGCTCCTGCTATATGAAAGTAGGACGGAGAGAAATAATTACCCGCTGATAAGCGACGCCGCATTTCCAGTGGCTACGGGGCGCCGTTTGTCCGGAGGTTTATAGTTCGGAGGTCATATCCTCAAACAAATCCTGAAAGTCTTTTGCCTGCTCGGTCTTCTCAGTCTGGGAGTAGCCCCTGCCCTGTCGCAGGCGCGAAGTTCATCCGCCGACTTGACTGGGACGATTACCGATCCGGCGAAATTGCCCCTGAATGGGGCCACTGTCACGGCGACCAGCATCGCCACCGGTCAAACTCGCATCACGACGACTGATATGCGCGGCGCCTATCGCATTCCGGTTCTGCAGCCCGGAATGTACGATGTGAAGATCGAGATCAGCGGCTTCACCACACAGATCAAAAGAGAGGTCATGCTCACTGTCGGTCAGGTTTTGACGCTCAACTTCGAGATGGGGATCGGCGCCCTCGAAAAATCGGTAGTGGTCGAGACCGATGAGCCGCTGATCGAGACCGAGCGCGCATCCCAATCCGCGACCATCACTCAGCGTCCCATCAACAAACTGCCGATCAACGGGCGCAACTTTCTGGACTTCGCCAGGCTGACGCCGGGCGTGGTGGAAGAAAGCCCGACAATCATAAACTCCCAGATCGGGGCTCTAACCACGTCGGGCCTTTCATTCGGCGGCCAGAACGGACGCGCAAACAGCGTCCAGATTGACGGCGTGGACAATAACGACACCTCCAGCAACGGCGTGCGTCCGACTATCAGCCAGGAGGCGGTCAATGAATTCCAGATCAACCGAAACGGCTATGACGCGGAGTTCGGGCGAGCTGCGGGTGGCGTCATCAATATCGTCTCGAAAAGCGGCTCAAATCAATATCACGGAAACATCTATAACTATTTCCGCAACGAACGCCTCGACGCGCGCAACCCATTCGCCACTTCGATGTCGCAGGATCCGCCATTCAAGCGCAACCAGCCCGGCTTCACCTTCGGCGGGCCGATCAAGAAAGACAGGGCCTTTTTCTTCGCGGCTTATGAAGGCCTGATCCGGCGCGAATCGGCATTCACGACTATTCTGGCCGATCCTTCGATCCTGCAGCCGACCCTGGCGCAACAGGATTTGATCAGCACGCTGGTCGGATCGGGCTCGCCGGCGCTCGTCACGCAAGGCCAGCAACTCCAGGCCTTGCTCACCACCTCGCCGAACAGCCCGTCTCCACTCACTCGGAACACTTTCAACCTGCTCACCAGTTCGAACGGCGCATTCCCAATAATTCAAACATCGAGCACCGGCAGCGTCCGGCTGGACTACGGTTTGAACGAACAGGACTTTCTGTTCCTTAGATACAGTCTGACCAACGACAGTCAGCACAATGTCGGCGTCGGCGGCCTCATCGGGCCATCGGCGGGATTCGACATAGGGAGTCGAGACAGCACTTTCGTTCTCGGCGAGACGCACGTTTTCCGAAACGGGACGACGAATGAATTCAGATTCCAATCCTTACGCAACACCTATAATTGCGATACCGTTGACCCGTTCGGACC
>DASUFM010000102.1:0-6218 GCA_036274535.1 Blastocatellia bacterium | reverse complement strand
CGCATTGGAGAGCAGCGTGGTCATCGCGGCCTGCACCCCGGAGAGTTCGGTGGACGCGAGGCGCGCTTCGAGACGATTTAATTCGATCATCGAGCCGAGCCTGGCGAAGGCGCCGCGAGCTTCTTCCATGTGGGCTCGCGCCGACTCATTACGGTGTTGGGCCATCCTCAATACGCCGATGGCCTCGTGGCAGACGGCCGAGCGGTAAGGATCACCGATGGTCTGAAAAATCGAGAGGCTCTGGACGAAGCACCGGTTGGCTTCGCTGAGTTCCTGCGCCAGGGCGTGAATGACGCCTCGCGTGTATAGAGCGCGCGCCATCAGATTCAAAGCCGGGTCGAGAGGGGTCGCGCCTTCGGCCGCCTCCAGCTGTTCTCCGGCCTTCTCCAGTTCGCCGCCTTCGGCGAGAGCCTGCGCCAGTTCGAAGCCGATTAGCGCCTGCTCTTCTATCGCCAGGCTGGCGCGCGCCGCGGCCAGTCCTTTTTCCAGAGCCTCGATCGCCGCGGCGTTCCGCCTCCGCGCGAGCAGGATGCGACCGAGGATTCGCTGCGTCCGCGCGTACACGGTCTTGCCATGACAGGCGAGCGCTTTTTCAATGGCCTCTTCCGCCGCCAGCAAATTGCCCTGGAAAAGCTTCAACTCGGCCAGATCGGTCAGGGCCACAGCTTCGGCCTTTGCAAGCTTGTGTTCGCGAGCCAGCCTCAGCCGGTCCTCCGTCAATTTCTCTGTCATTGACCACGACCCCAGTCGCGTCCATGCGCGCGAAAGGCTGCTGTAGGCCTTAAGAGACAACCGGACGTTGCCGGTGGAATCCAGTTGTTGAATCGCCGCCTGATAGGCGGGAATGGCCTCTTTCAGCTTGCCTTCGGTATACAGGATCAAGGCCTGCTGCATCTGCACACGGCCGCGCAGCATGGCGTCCGAAGTTTCTTCGGCCATCCGCGCGGCGCGGCTCCAGTTGTAATTCGCGCCTTCGAAATCCCCTTCCTTCCAATCCACTTTGCCGAGCAGGTAATGGGCTTCGGCGCGCAGTTTCACGTTGCCGGCGCGCCGCGCCTGAAGCAGGGCGCGGTGCAAATGGTCGCGGGCCATCAGGAAGTCGCCGGAATTGAGCATCGCCCGACCGAGCGAGGCATGCGCGCCGGCTATGCCGGTGTCGTCGCCCTTGCCCTGAGAGAGCTGGTTGTAAACGTTCAGACTCCGATTGAGCGCGTCAATCCCCAGTTCGAGCTGCTTGCGTTCCAGATAGATGCGGCCCAGACAGAGCAGGACGCTGGCGCGAAACGGAAGAGGGAGCGTGATGATATTGGTGGCGTCGTTGTATTTCGCCATCGCTTCGAGGGCAAGATCGAAGTCGCCCCTGTTCAAATGGGTCTCGGCCAGCACGCGCCGCAAATTGGCCTCTTCGGAAACGTCGGCCGGCGGAGTTTTCAATTGTCCGGTGAGTGAATGGATCAGGTTGTCGGTGGTGCGCGCCTCGTGTCGCGGCTGGGACGAAGACAGGCCGCTCGAGATCTCGATCAATTTGAAGACCATCTCAGGCCCGCCCGATCCGAAGCGCAGAGTGTCGCCGTCGTTGAGCATCCGCTCGGTGATCCGATCGCCGTTGACGAAACTGCCGTTGGTCGAACCCAGATCGCGCAGCAGATAGTTGGCCCCGACGCGGATCAATTCGGCATGCGAACGTGACACGACCGTCGCCTGGACGAAAAGCGAATTCTCCGCCCCGCGCCCAATAGTGAAGCGTGGCGATTCAATGGTGACGACCCTGGACTCGCCGTTAGCCATCGCGAGATGGATTTCTCCTCGCACGTTCATAGCATTATCCCAGACACTGCCAAAAGTTGTTCTGTATTAAAGCAATTTCGGCTTGACTGTCAGGCGGCTCCCTCACGGTCGCGGTAGCGGCGCCGAGCGCGTAAGCAGGCGGCCCCCGGATACCAGAATCGAAAATGCTGTAGATGCTGTCCTGAGTCACTGAGACGGCGGCGCATATCGTAATCAAAATCTGGCCTTGTGGCAAATATTATTCCACTTGACCTAATTGCGGGCGACGATATAATCGGCCGGCTGTCGTGAGACATTCAGGAAGCCCTGTTGGAAGCCAGTTAGAAGCCAGTTGGAAACATGCTCGCGCCCTGAATTGCTGTTCTTAATTTTCGGCCAGCCGAGTTAAGCCAATTGATTTAGCCAAATAATTTAGCCATTTGATTTAAGGACACAGTAAGGACACAAGCTGATGCCACATCCCCTCAAAATCGGTGTTCTAGCCGAAGCGCGCTATCTGGCTCAGAGCCAGCCGACCGGACTGAGCGCGAAGTTGAACGAGCTCGGCCACCAGATCACGATGATCGATCCGCAGAAGGCCTTTTACGTGATGGGCGACGACGGCTGGTTCGAGGGACTGGACGTGATCGTCGGGCGGGGGCGGAGTTGGGCGCTGCTCGCGCTGCTCGGCTGGGCCGAAACGCGCGGGGCGCTGACGATCAACAAGCGCGAAGCCATCGCCTCGGTCCACAACAAAGCGCAGATGTCCATCGCTTTCGCCTCCGCAGGCATTCCCATCCCGCAAACCTTCTTTGGAAGCGTCGAACAACTGGCGCGGGAAATTCCGCCTTCTTCCTACCCGATTATTTTGAAACCGATCTTCGGAGACAACTCGCGCGGGCTTTTGGTAGTCAATACGCCCGAAGAAATGGCCTCGACCGATTGGCCGGAGCCTGTGGCGCTGGCGCAACGATATTTTCAGACCGACGGTTACGACCTGAAACTATACGGCATCGGCGACGAAATATGGGCCGTGCGCAAAGCGTCGCCGTTCAACGCCAGAAAAGAAGGCCAGGAGTCGAAAGACGGACTGGCGCCGATCACGCCCGAATTGACCGATCTGGGACGCCGTTGCGGGAGGCTCTTCGGCCTGGACCTGTTCGGCGTCGATTGCATCGAAACCGAAGACGGAGTCATGGTCATCGAGATCAACGATTACCCCAATTACACCAACGTGCCCGACGCGAATGAGCGGCTGGCCGAGTACGTTACGCGAAGGGCGACGCGATGAAGATCGGCGTAATCACGAAACGCGAAAAGGCGCATAAAGCCGGCTCGGTGATGGAAGAGGCCGCGAATATCCTCAGGACGCGCGGAGTCACGGTCGAGTCAATTTATCCCGAAGATTCCCTTCTGGACGTCGCGCGGATCGAGGCCGATTACGATCTTTACCTGCTGAAATCAGGAACTGAATCCGCTCTCAGCCTCGCCGGCGTATTGCATGCCGCGGGGGCCAGGATAATCAATCCGTACCTGACCGTCGTCGCCATGCGCGACAAGATTATCTCGACGAAAATGCTGCAATCGGCCGACGTCCCCCTGCCCGAAACCTGGTTCGCGTCCAAACCGGAACAACTGGCCGGGCTCTTGAAAGAGGGCCGGATAGTGGTCAAACCGTTCTGGGCCGCCTCGCAGGGGCGCGGGGTTCAGATCATCGCGTCTGAAGAGGAACTCTCGAACGTGACCGGCGAAGACGGCGTGATCTTCGCGCAACGTTATTACCAGCCGGACGGGCGCGACCATAAGCTCTACGTCATCGGCGACCGCGTCTTTGGAGTGCGCCGCGTGTGGCCGCCGAAGACACTGGAAGATAAATTGGGCGAGCCTTTCGATGTCCCCGACGAAATGCGCGAGATCGCATTGGGCTGCGGGCGCGCCTTCGGAGTCGGGTTGTACGGCGTGGATCTGATCACCAGCGGCGGCAAGCCTTACGTCGTGGACATCAACACGTTTCCGGGATTCAAAGGCGTGCCGAACGCGGCGGAGTTGCTGGCCGCGTTTATTGAGGAAGTCAAGTGATTGTTGCGGATTCAAGAAAAAGAATTTCAGCCACGAATGAACACGAATATTCACAAATAGAAACAGGAAAATGACGGCCAAATGACTTATCAGACCGGAAATAATATTCGTGTCCATTCATGTTCATTCGTGGCTGAAAACATTTGAGTAAATCGAACGAAGAGGTGAAAGAATGAAGCTGCATTTTATGATCGTCCGCCGCGTTCCGCCCGTGCCGAGCCCGGTGCTGGTCGAATGTTACGAAATACTGCGCGGGCGCGGATACACCGTCACCGAAGATATCGCCGAAGAAATCATTCAGCGCCCGGACCTGGCGAAAATCGAAGCCGACCTCTACCTGTTGAAATCTCACACGGAGCTTTCGCTGGCGCTCGCCGGCGTCCTCTTCACGCAGGGCGCGAACATGCTGAACCCATATCAATCGTGCTCGCTGGTTCAGAGCAAGATCATCACGTCGAAGCTGCTGCGCGAGGGCGGAGTCCCCGCGCCCGACAGTTGGGTGACAGACGACCTGGGCCTGGCGAAATCGCTGCTTGAAAAACATCCGCTAATCATCAAACCGCATATGGGACACCGCGGCGCGGGAGTCCATCTGTGCCGAACGCCAGAGGACATTGATAAAATACCGCCGCCCGTGACCCCGATGATCATTCAGGAAGCCATTCCCGGGCCGGGCGAAGATTTAAAGATCTATTGCGCCGGCGATCAGATTCATGGCGTGAGGAAACAATTTTCAGAATCGAGTTTCTCGGTCGCGGGACGTCACGGCGAGATCACAGAAGAAGTTCGCAAGATTTCAAAACGCGTCGGCGAGGTTTGCGGCCTGGGTTTGTACGGACTCGACATCATCGAAAGCGACCGCGGCCCTTACGTGGTAGACGTTAATTACTTCCCCGGCTACAAAGGCGTGCCGAACGCGGCCGGGATGATCGCCGATTACATCGACGATTACGCCAAAGGCAAAGTCACACTGACGCCGCCTGTTTAAAGAGTATGCGAGACGGAGGGACAGAAAGACGGAGGGACGGAGGGACGGAGGGACGGAGAGAGAGAGAGACAGAGAGCGAATCTGACCTGCCCTCTGTCGCTCCGTCCCTCCTTCGCTCTGTCTCTCCGTCCCTCCTCGTGATCTGGGCCGAAGGTTTTTTGTCCCGGTTGAGTTTCGGCGTCATCAGCTTTGCGCTGCCGATTTTCGCGTACAAGCGTTTGGGGCTGAGCCTGACCCAGACCGGGTTTCTGTTCTCGCTCAACCTGATCGCCGAGCAGTTGTTCAAGCCGTTGATGGGCTGGGTTGCGGACCGCGCGGGCCTGAAGCGGACGCTCACGATAGCGATAGCGATGCGCAGCCTGGTCGCGCTGTTCCTGGCTTTTGCGACTTCGCCCTGGCACGTCTACGCGATACGGTTTTTCCACGGCTTCACCGAATCGCTGCGCGACCCCTCGGTTAACGCGCTGATCGCCGAGAACGCGAAGAAGAATTCGGTGGCTTCGGCATACGCCTGGTATTCGACGGCCAAGATGTCCGCGGGATCGCTTGGCAAGACGCTGGGCGGGCTTTTGCTTGCGCTGACTATTGATAATTATTCGACGGTCTTCCTGATCGCGTTCGCGCTTTCGCTCGCGCCGCTTTTGGCGGTGGCCCGGTATTTGAAAGAGCCTGAATACCATTCTACCGATGAAGGAAACAGTTCATCCGATGCTCCTGACGCCGAGGAGAAGATTGATGGAAAAACGCCCGCCCTGTTTCCGGTCGCTTTTCTGGCGTTTCTGATCGCGAGTTCCGCGTTGATGATCAGCAACCTCTTTCCGCTGCTGGCCACGGAGTACGCCAAATTGAGCGCGGCGCAGGCAGGATTGATATATATGATCGCGCCGCTGATCACGATCGTTTCCGGCCCGACGTTCGGATGGCTGTCGGACAACGTCAGCCGCAAACTGGTATTGATGGTGCGAGGCGCGGCCAACACGTTTTCGTCCGCGATGTTTTTCTTTTTCCCGACCTTCACTGGAATGGCGGCGGGCAACGTGGTTGACGCGATGGGCAAGGCGGCTTTCCGCCCGGCCTGGGGCGCGTTGATGGCGCAGTTTTCCAGCCTGGACCGTCGCCGCCGCGCTCGCACGATGAGTTATTTGAGTCTGGGCGAGGGACTGGGCGAAACTCTCGGCCCCCTGCTCGGAGGTTTTCTGTGGAATGTGAAAGGCGTGGGCGTGATGCTCGGCGCGCGCGTGGCGCTGGCTGCGGTGGCTGAAATTTACGCATTGATGATCGCAAAATCTTTTCGTCATGAATAGGGCTTATAGGGCCTATAAGCCCTATTCATAATTTAAGGGGTGTTTATGAAAATCTGTTTTTTGATGGAGCCTCCGCGCAG